>CAYLYR010000047.1:0-12001 GCA_964387835.1 uncultured Melioribacter sp. | reverse complement strand
TATTCCTTTTTCAACTTCAGGCTCAATCATTGCTTTGGTTTTAGCGTTTCCTAAATCGTAATATTTATTGCAGACTTCCGTTGTAATCGTAAATCCGGGAGGAACAGGTACGCCAATCCTATTCATCTCGGCAAGATTTGCGCCCTTCCCGCCGAGAAGATTTTTCATTGATGCTTTTCCTTCGGCTTTTTTATTTCCGAACAAATACACGTACTTGGGCGCTTTTGCTTTCTTGCTTTTTGCGCTCTTTGTTGTTGCCTTTTTAGTAGCCATTATCTGACCTCCATTATTAATTAATGTTTAATTGTAAAAATTTTCTAAACCTATTCTCATCTTCAAGAACAAGTTTAATCCTAATAAAATATATGTCAATATCATCCAGCTCTTTTGAAAAATTGAACAGCTTCACCGCATCCTTTTCAGTTGTAATAACGGAATAAGCATTAGTTTCATAAAACCTTTTTCTTATTTTCTGAATATCATTGCTTCGATAATTTTTATGATCCTTAAAAATCAATCTGTTGGTAACATCAATTTTCATGCTCTTGAGCGTATCCACAAAAGAATCGGGCTTGGCGATGCCGGAAACGACCAAACTTTTTTGCCCGATAAATTCATCTGCGGAATAATATTTGTAATCCTTCACATCAAACAATCCTTCAACTTCGTAGTTCGCTCTAAAAATATTTTTCTCATCAATTATTTTTTTAATGTTTTGCGGAATCTCTTTTTCATCGGAAAACTTCCTGTTTATTATTACGGCGTCGGCTCTTTTCAGCGAATTTATTGATTCGCGAAACAGTCCCGAAGGAAGATGAAGCTTCTCCAATCGGGAAGCGTTAATCAAAAACTCCTGGTCAAGCAGCACAATATCAATATCCCTTTTGATTCGTCTATGCTGAAAAGCATCGTCAAGAACAATCGAATCAATATCAGCCGATTTTAATAACTTAATTGCGCCTTCTACTCTATCTTCGCAAACTGCGGCAGGCGCTTTACAATTCTGCACTTCCAAAATAATTTCGTCTCCGCAAGTTTCAACATCGCAGTTAAGAGAACTCCCGTCATATACAAGCTTAAACCCTTTCGATTGCCTACCGTAACCTCTACTTAAAATCCCGGGACGCATTCCGAGCCGCTTCAAAAGTTTCACCAAATAAATTACCGCAGGCGTCTTTCCCGTTCCGCCGACAGTAATATTCCCGACTGAAATAATTTTAACATCCGGCTTTGAAGATTTAAGAATACCTTTGTCATAAAACAAATTCCTTGTTTTTACGATAACGGCAAAAAGAAATGAAAACGGTATAAGCAATATTTTCAGCGCCTTCAGCAATTCGTTCCGACCTCTTTCTGCATTCTCTTAAGCTTTGCCTCAACTTCCTTAATTAATAAATTTGTTTCATCATAAGTTAGATTATTATTTACCCAAATAGGTTCCGAAAACAACATCTCTGCATTTGAAAAAGGAAGCGGAAGTTCAAAATTATCCCAGCTCGAAAATACTTTTTTCTTCTTATGGCAAACAGCAACAAGAACGAGAGGAACGTTCATCTTTTTTGCAAGAACCACAGCGCCTGCTTTCATTATTTCCGGCGGTCCGGTCGGTCCGTCGGGAGTAATAGCAATGGAAAAACCATCTTCAATTTTTTCCCGCATAAGCTGTAAAGCTTCTTTTCCTCCGATATGACTTGAACCGCGGACAACATTGTAATTCCACGAACGAAGAACTCTCGTTAGAATTTCTCCGTCTTTACTTCTGCTGACCAATGCCGCAAAGTTTTTCCCGCCGAAGTAATACCATGGAAGCAGCATTTTACCATGCCAGAAAGCTGCGATAAAACTTTGCTTCTCCGCGAGCAGCTTTTCAATCGGCTTCTCATTTACCAACTTAATCTTAACACTATAACAAAGAACAGAAATTACTTTCGGGAGTAACAAATTCCCGAGATTATGCAGCAAACCTTTTTTTATCTCTTTAAGCTGCATTTACTTCCGATAAAATATTTTCAGCCAAATCAACCTTCGACTTATTTTCGACAAGCATTGATTTAACTTTTTTCAATTCATTTTTAAGCAGTTGAATCTTTTTATCATTCTCCAAATATTCCGAAACAGCGCTGACAATTTTCTCCGCTTCCACTTCGTTCTGAATAAGCTCTTTAACAATTTTTTTATTCATTACAATATTAACAAGCGAAAGTGAATGAAGATTCACTAATTTTCTCGCAATTATATAAGTCAAAAAACTTGTTTTGTAAACAACAATAAAAGGCAAAATAAATAACCCGGCTTCAAGCGTTGAAGTTCCCGATTTTATTATCCCGAACTTTGAATATTTCATCAGTTCATAATTTTGTCCGGTAATTATTTTAACATCTAAATCCGGCACAATGGATTTATAAAATTCCGCATCAAAATTTTCCGAAGCGGAAATAACAACTTGCAAGTTAAATTTTTCAGCCGCAATCTTTGCAGCTTTTACTAATTCCGGCAACATCAGTTTAACTTCATGTTCACGGCTTCCGGGCATTAGAAGGAGTATCTCTTTCTCCCGATTAAATGAATATTGATTCAAAAAATCTTCGCGTGAAAGAAAATTATATTTTTCAATCCTTTCAACAAGAGGATGCCCGACAAATTCCGCTTTGATTCCATAAGAGTTGAAGAAATCAACCTCAAACGGAAACACAACAAAAAGACGGTCAATCAACTTCTTCATCTTTTTTACTCTGTGCTTTCCCCAAGCCCAAAGCTGTGGAGAAATATAATAGAGAACTTTAATGTTTCTCTTCTTCAATTTTTTTGCAAAATTAAGATTGAATCCCGGATAATCAATTAGAACAACAGTCCTTATTTTTCTCTCTGCAATACGCACAAGTAAATCTTTTTGCACCTTAAAAATAAAAGGCAAATGTTTCAGCACCTCGGTTATCCCGAGGAATGAAAAATCCTTTATATGATAAAACGCTTCAAGCCCGGCGTCAACCATTTGGTCTCCGCCAATACCGGAAACAACAAGCTCGGGATTAAGCCGTTTCAGCTTCTTAATCAATGCCGCTCCGTGCATATCGCCCGAAACTTCACCCGCTATTATCATAACTTCTCGGCTCAAATTATTTCCTAATAAAATAAAGAAGCATTAAAATTATTGTAACCGAGAAAAACGCAAGCAGCGAATCTTTCTCGGACTTCAAACCTTTTGCAATATCAAATTCAGGCTGGACAACATTCTTGTTTTTGTATGACGAAATGCGGGGAATAAATCTCGGTACATTTTTAACATAGTCCTCAAAATCTTTTCCGAACGTCTTACGCAAATATTTTTCCTCTCCCCAAATTATAGCCCTATACTGAAAATAAAAATAGACGAGCGCAATTATTTGTAAATAAGGGAATAGCGCCATTGACATAATTCCGATTCCCGTGTAAAGCAAAATATTTCCGAGATAAAGAGGATTTCGAAGATGCGCAAAAGCTCCCGAAACCACAAGGTATGTTCCGCCGGGATCGCCCGTTGTTCTTGTTTCGCTGCCCGCTACACTTACGCCCCAAAGCCTGAAAAACTCTCCGAGCAAGCTGACAAAAAATCCGATAACCAAACTCAAAGGAGTAGCTTGTTGATAATATAACATCACCAACAAAAAAGGTATCGGCGTATAACTTCTGTATTTAAAAATAAATTTAGATAGCTTTTCCATTTCTTATCCTTGTTTATAAACTTCCATTCTTTTTAAAACCGCTTGATGCCGTTTCTTCAGTTTCTTTTTCTTAATTAATTCATCAACTCGTTTAAGCACATCCGAAAAATCCCTAAAAGGGAAATATGTTATTCTTTCCTTTTCACAAAATTTCAGCAACGACTTTTTGGCAAAAACAAAATCCGCATACTGCACGGGGCACGCATCGGAATAGCCGTCTCCGATATAGATTGTAAAATCATCATCGCTGCTGTGAGTGATTATATGATTTCGCTTGCAGTTAGCGCAAACCTTACATTCCTCGTCGGTATATGGAAATGAAGGAACGCATTTTCCTTCCTTAAAATCTACATGATTGGAATATACTTTAAGTTTATCCAAATTATTTTTTTTCATAATTTTTTCGATATAATAATCCAAGCCGTCACTTAAAACAACAACCTCAATATCTCTATCTTCACAATAATCGATAAACTCATGCAGGTAAGCATCAATTTCAATTCCATCAATAAATTCGTCAACTTCATTCAAGTCGGGATTCTTAACTGTCTCGCAAAGTCTCGTCCACGTTTGAATAGAAGTAATTTCGCCGTTAAGCCAAAGTTTAATTATTTCATACGCTTTTTCTTTATCTCCGAACTTCAGGATAAACTCTTCACCGACATCTTTGGTCGTAATTGTCCCGTCAAAATCAATAAAGACCTTATATGTTCTTCCTTCCCGCCGAATCAATTCTCTACACCGATTTCTTCATTAAATTTAATTCCCGCCAATTTTGAAATTCCTTCATCAACCATTGTTACTCCGTACATCGCATCGGCAGCTTCCATTGTCCTTTTATTGTGCGTAACAATAATAAACTGAGTTTTATCCGAAAACTTACGAATAAGACGGGTAAAGCGATCCACGTTTGCATCATCGAGCGGCGCATCAACTTCATCGAGAATACAAAAAGGAGACGGCTTCACAAGATAAAACGCAAAGAGCAGCGCAGTAGCCGTAAGCGTTTTTTCACCTTGCGACAAAAGATCAATTGTAGTCGGGCGTTTTCCTTTCGGTTTTGCTACAATTTCTATTTTGGCTTCAAGCGGGTCGTCGTTTTCCTCCATTACCAAATCCGCTTCATCGCCCGGGTCAAACAACGTCCGGAAATTTATCTTAAAGTTTTCACGAATAATTTCAAACGTCTCCAAAAACTGTTGTTGCGCCGTCTCGTTAATTTCTTTAATCGATTGCACCAAATCTTTTTCGGATTCGGTTAAATCGTTTCGCTGAGTTAAGAGAAAATCAAGGCGTTCTTTCTCCTCCTGATATTCCTCATATGCAAGCGAATTTATCGGACCGAGATTTTTTATTTTCTCTTTCAGATTATGAACTTCATTGCCGGTCGTTTCAAAATCAAAATCATCGTTATCCTCAAAGGTTTTAAGCTCTAACCGAATCGAATACTCTTCGTTGATATGTTTTTCCAAACTCTCCTTTTCAAATCCGAGTTTGCTTTTAGTCATATCGATTGCATGGATTTTATCCGAAGCCTCGGCTCTCAAATCCCTAAGTTCATTCAGCCTTTTCTCCAGCGCCGAAGATTTTTCCTTAATGGTACTTAACCCCGTCTCAATCTCTTTCCTCTCCGATAGAAGCTTTTCAAGTTCGTACTTCGCATCATCCAAACTTAATTGATTATCCTCGATAATTTCTTTAACGGCGGTAATTTCCATGCGGCTATTTTCAATTGCTTCTTCTCTCTTTACAATGGTCGCTTTAATTGACGCAAGCTGCTTTTCCATTTGGGCAAGATGATTTATCTTGTTTTGGTAACTTCCGTTTAAACGCTCAAGTTCAACCATCCTTTTGTTCTGCTCGGATGCAAACTCTTGAAACGCTTTTTCCAATTCTTCAAGACCTCTCCTTTCATCGGCAAGTTTGCTTTCCTCCCTCTCCTTAAGTTCGGTAATTTCATCAAGCTCTTTCCGATAAGCAACGATCTCATTTTCCGATTCATTAACCAAGGCAACCTCGCGGTTAATCTCATTATGCGATTCGGCAATTTGCTCGTTAAACCTTTCCTGCTCCGCTTCCATTTTCGAGATTTGTTTTTCAAGATTATTCAACTCGTTGAACAATCTTTTCCCACGCTCGGAAAGTCCGGATAAATCCATTCCCGAATACTTTTCTTCCGCCGTACTAATTTCGAGAGCAGCAGCCTCCAACTTTGCTTCTCTTGCTTCTCTCTCCTTTTTTAGATTTTCTATCAACTGCTTTCTGCCGAAAAGTGTTTCGTCCAACTTAGGAAGAGAGCCTGCTTCAATAATTCCGTCAGCTCTAATTAAATCGCCGTTAATCGTAACAAAAGTAACTTCAGGATACTTCTTAATCAACTCGAGAGCCGAGTCAAGGTCTTTTGCAATAGCGGTGCGGAATAAAACCTTTTCAAAATAAGGCTGCCACTTTTCACTCGATTTAACATGAGCGGCAGCCCAGCCGATAAATCCGGCTTCAAGTTCAAGTTTCTTAATTTTTCTTGAGCGAAGCATATCATCAATTTTACCGAAAACCGACTTTTTAATCTCGGCGGGATTATCGAGAAGATAAAAAGAAGCTTTCCCTAAATCGTTATTCTTTAAATATTCTACGGCTTCAGTTAACGTGTTGTAATCTTCTACCAGTAAATTATTAAGAACATTTTTCAATGCCGCCTCAAGAGCAAAGCGATAATCATCATCGGCGTTTCCTACATCGGCAAAAAGCGTTTTCTCTTTCTTCGTCCATTCCGGGTGTTCAATTAAGAATTTCGAGCCTTTGGAAACTCCTTCCAAATTTGTAATCAAAGTTTGCAGAAATTCGATTTTATCATTAAGAGCCGTAAATGCGCTTTTTTCTTCCAGCTCCTTTTTCTGCAGCTCTCTGATCTTCTTTTCAAGGTTGGATTTTTCCTCGTTCTTGTCGGCAAGTTCTTTTTCCGATTCGCGAAGCAGTTTTTCCGTCTCTGCTTTTTCCCCTTCAAGCTGCTCGATAAACCCAACGGTTTTGGCAATCTGATTTGTCCAATTTCTAATCCTTGAATTTATCTGCTCGATGCGGCTATTGGCTTTCTCAATTGATTTTTGTACCGAATCAATAGTATTCTTTTTTTGATTATAAGAAATCTCGATATTTTTCAGGTATTTCTCTTTTTCCGATAATTCTTCTTTAGCCTTTTTCAGAGCATTGGATTTTTCCTCAAGTGCATCTTTGTTGGTCTCGATTTCCTTTCTCTTAAACTCAATCTCCGTCTGAAGTTCGTTTATATCAATTCTCGTTTCGTCAATATCAAAATTTGTTTCCTCAATCTGCCCTTGCAATTCTTCAATCTCGGATTTATAGCGTTCGATATTTCTTTCAAGCGACGAATCCCGTTCTTCCGCAACGGAAATATTTTTCTGCGCCTCGTGCATTTTCTCTCTAATCCGCCCGATGTCTTGATGTTTAACGCGGAGCTTACGCTCGGTTTCAAGCACGTTATTTCTTATTCCAATCAGCTCTGTTTCAATTTCTCTTATTTCTCTATCCGTTTCCGTACGGGAAGATTTTAGCTGTTCCAGCTCGCTATTTAGTTCGTTCAATTTTAAAAAAAGAATTGCAAATCTTCTTTCCGCATAATTAAGTTCCTTTTCACGCAATTCGGATTGAAGTACATTATATTTGTCGGCGCGTTTGGCTTGGCGTTCCAGCGAACGGACATTCTTTTCCACTTCGGAGACGATGTCGTTAACACGGGTTAAATCGCTTTTAACATCCTCTAATTTTTTTAATGCGAGTCTTCTTCTGTGCTTATATTTGTTTACACCCGCAGCCTCCTCAAACATTTTCCTACGTTCGCCGGTTTTATCGTTTAATATTCCCTCAACCATTTTTAATTCGATTACGGAATATGCGTTTGTCGCCATCCCCGTATCCATAAAAAGATTTGTAATGTCCTTGAGACGGCAAACATTTTTATTTAAGAGATATTCACTTTCCCCCGAGCGAAAAATTCTCCTTGTAATTGTAACTTCGGAATAGTCCGTCGGAAGGGAGTTATCGTCATTTACAAAAGTGATCGAAACTTCGGACATACCCAACGGTTTTTTCTTCTTCGTCCCGTTAAAAATTACACTCTCCATCTTGTCGCTGCGAAGCGTACTGCTTTTCTGTTCGCCGAGAACCCAGCGAATAGCATCAACGGTATTTGTTTTCCCGCATCCGTTTGGACCCACAATCCCCGTTATTCCCTTATCAAATTTGAGTACGGTTTTGTTTGCAAACGATTTAAATCCGAATAATTCCAGTTTAGAGATATACAACGCAACTCCTAAAAATATTTAATTTCCGAAAGAGAATCTTTCAAATATGAGAAGACATCGGCGGTTATTTGGTAGTATAGGAAAAACCCGCCAATGAAAAATATTAACACACCGACAGCAAAAATGTAAACCGTTGAAGGTCGAACGTCAAAAATAACATAAATCCCTTTCAGTATTCTGAGAAAAAGCCACAACATATAAAGCGCAAGAAATATATAAATCAGAACATTAAACTGATTCATATAAAGAATCTTTAAAAAGAGAAGTTCCACAACAAGCAGAAGTGTAACCGGCATTACAGCCCAAGTTACAGAATAAAATATATTTGAGAAAAGAACTTTAGTTCTATTGAAAATCGAGAAAAATTTAACAATAAAACAGATAACCATAAAAAGCAGTGCAATAACAAACCACAAGATTAAAAAGGCGTTCACCGGATGCCAGGCGAGATAGGATATTTTTGTTACAAGGGAGAAATTACCGAATGAGAGAATAATCCTTTCCAATGCGGCATTACCCCGCCAAAAGTAAAGCATGTTGACAATGATTAGCGACATTGTTGCGGACGAAATAATCATCATGAAATAGGAGTGGAATCCGGACAAAAGTCGCTGGTCGCGAATATCGGCAAAGAAATTGTAACTGCGGAATAAAGCTCTTTTCGCATCCTCTCTGAATCTCCGTCTCGAGTTCAGTAATCCTCCGACAAGCACCGCAAGGAAAAGAGGCATTATAATAAAAAAGAGCGGTACTTTTTTCTCATCTTTTCCCAACGCAAGAGAAACATTTTTCCCATATTTCAGCTTCTCAGAAATCACCTTAAAACTTGAGCGATTCGCTTTTCTCTTCACTCCCAATATCCCGATCTTGTAAAGAAAGCTGCTGTTATATGATGCATAAAGAGAGGAATATTCGCCGGAGTAATCGACAAGCGTATTTATAAACAAACCGTTTAATTTGAATTTATTTCTTATCTTAAATAACTCCCTAAAATACTTCCCTTGCGCATCAAAGGAGTTTTCATATAAATATCCTTCTCTGTTGCCTTCAAAAACCGGATATGTTGCCGAAAAGAATAATTTTGATTTCAATTCACGTCCCAAATCCGTCAAATCTCTTTCGGAAGGCAATCGTGAGAAAAGCTCCACGCCAATAAAATCAAGCTCTTTTATATTCATAGGAATCGCTATAAATGATGCATAACTCAGTTTACTCCGAGTATGAACATTTTCAGCGAACGAAGTAAGGAATTCCACGGTAGATTGTGAATCGGGACGATATAAACTTCCGGCGCCGAGTGCAGCGACATTTGGGAATTGCGCAAATGTATTAACGAAAGTATCCGCAAATTTGCTAATTCGTCTCTTAAAATTACTATCGTCCAACAAGGCGGAAGGAATAAAATTATCGGGAATTTCCGCAAAAACAAAAAATCCTTTTTTCTCAAGGAGAGATAAAATAGCATTATTCGGCAATTCGTGCGCAAAGCGGATTGTATTGAAACCCAACTCCTTAGCGATCTCCAAATCCGAAGATACGGTTTTGTATGAAAAAGTCTCATTCGATAAATGCGAGAAAGGCGTATATTCAATTCCGTTAAAAACAAAAGGTTTTCCGTTTAAGAAAAATTTTCCCGATTTCTTCATCAAATCATAAATCGGTAAACTTTTAGAGTAAGTATCAATTACTTCACTCCCGGATTTCAATATAATTTTCAGCCGATACGAAAAAGGAAAACTCGGCGAAAAAAAACGAGGGTCCTTTAATTTTATTTCAAAATTATTCTCCTTTCCGGCAACTTTAATTGTTTTGGAAAATGCTGCACGAGAAGAATCATCGAGCAGTAAAACCGAAAAGGTTTTATTTTTCATATTCTCCGCTGCGAAAAGGTTTACTTCAAACGAAAGATTAGCAATTGTATGTTTTCTCCCGTACGAAAAAGATTTTGATATTTCCACCGATTCTATTCCGTTTTTCGGGACAAGACTTAAATAAACATTGCCGTAAATTCCCGCAAATTTTTCAGGGAAAAGAAAACGCTGCTTAGTGGGAATAGTTTGAGTTGCGTTTAACTCGGATTTTATCTTAATCTTAATTATGTTTTCACTATTTTCCGATAGAAGTTCATTCGGAAGTAAAACCCTAAGAGGAACCCCACTGTAAGGATATTTCAGAAAACTTTGGTCGTTGATGAAAAATTCCGAAGAGTAGTTAATGCCGTCAATATTTAAGTAAACGTTAAAATTATTAAGTTCATCCTGTGAAAGGTTCAATGTTTTCTCAAAAATCAACTCATCCGCTTCGGTAAAAAGAGAAGGTAAATCAATTGAAGTTTTCATCTGTTCGTCGAGGGGAGTGAAAACTTTCCAATCATTTGTAAAATCTATTATTCTTCTCCCCTCTTTAACGGCGGGAAAATCCTTGGCAAGCGGGAATATTTTAACCGCGGCAAAATTATTTTGTACTGATAATAATAGAAATATTAAAGAGAAAAACTTCAGAAATTTCATTACGGGATTATACCTAAATTTTTAAAATTCAAATTTTTAAGATACGAAATAAATCGAGCCATAGCAAGCCCTAACTTATTGTAAATAAAAGGATTAAGGAAAAATTAAGAAGTAAAACAAATTTTTCTCCGATGAAATAAACCGATAAATTACGAGGGAAACGGCATTAATGATGTGGCGAAAGAAAACGAGACAGTAAACCATATTGTAAAAACGGTCTTTTTTCTTCTATCTTAACGGCTTGGAACGGTTAGATGATGCTGAACATCTGATTTACAAAACGAGTAAATTTCAATTAACAATAACGTTCATCTTATTCAGTTCCTGAATTATCAGATTCGGGATTTCGTCCAAACTAACATTTTCAATATTTATTTCCACATCTGCGCGTTCATAAGATTTTTTAAAATAATTATAATCAGCTTTTATTCTCTTTAAATATTTCTTCTTTTTCTCTTCATCAATTTCCACTACTATCGGTTTTGAATCTATATCGTAGAAAGTTAATCTATTGAAAATATTTTCGTGTGAATCCCGGATATGAATTGTTATGATTTCTCTTTTTCTCTTATGTTTTTTTATCGTATTCCAATACATTAATCTTAATCCGGACGGAGCGCCGGCTATAACGGCATTATCAGAATTTGAAAGAATGTTATCGAGAACAACGCTTGCTTTCTCAAAAAATTCATTTATCATAAAACATTCGTTCTGTATTCTTTCTATCGATTTTTTATAATATTTTTCGACTTCGACATCCAAATCGTAAAATTTGACATCTATCTGCTCGGCAAGCATTTTGCCAATAGTTGTCTTACCGACACAACTAATTCCAACTATGTATATTATCATTTGCACCCGTTTTTATTATTTATTTTCCATTTTGTATTAATTGACTAAAAATATTTGCAAAAAGTAAATTTACCAAAACGGCACAATCCCGTTACCACTCGGAGAATATCTCTCGTTCATTATTCTCATTAATATTTACTTTTCTTACAATTCTTTTTTTATTACTTCAAATATACAGCAAAACGATATTATTGATTGCAAAAATATAAATTTTGATATTAATCTAAAACCATTTCAAATGCATAAACAACATTTGGAATTTCCAAACCATAATTTTAGCCTTTCCGACGGAACGGAGAAAATTTATCATTTTCCCATTTTAACGGATTATTGATAATGTATTTTGAAATTGCGTTAAATGATTTTTTATTCCGAATAATATGGTCGTAAAATCCTGGTTGCCATGCAAAATTAGGGTTAATTTTACGTGCATTTGTTGTTACACCGATTTTGAATCCGCGAATGATTGACGCCAAATTTTTTGATTGCGGTCCGAATTTATTTTTCGGTTCACGTTTGATGGACGTAGAGACGCAATGCATTGCGTCTCTACGTCCATCATGCATTGCGTTTCTACCACCACCGTCCGTATTATATTCATTATCGCCGATACTAA
>CAYLYR010000046.1:0-12026 GCA_964387835.1 uncultured Melioribacter sp. | reverse complement strand
ATTTGTTTATTTATAATATAACAAGAACCGCTAATGTAATATGTAATGGTTTATGTACAATTTGTGTGGGGAAACCTTATAGCCGATTTATCTAACAAAAACACTCAAGCCGAACTTTCAGCAAAAAAAAGGAGAACAAGAACATTCTCCTTTTTTATCTAATTGCCGAATTATTTTTAGAGTATAATTTCCAATTTTTTAGTTTCATTTTTATCAAGCATCTTCCCTACTGCAATTCCGGCTTTCTCTTCTCCGTCAATCACTGCAAGATATTCGAATATTTCTTGTTCAACATTCACAGCGGGAATGTTTTCGAAGCGAACGCGAGTTAAAAATTTATAAACTTCATCGAAAGAGTGCCCCATCTCTTGCGCGGCTAATTCAGCAGCTTCTTTCGGATTAGCTTTAACCCAGTTCACCGCCTTTTCGATTTCGCCGATAATAATCTCGACTTCCTTGGGATGTTTCTCATACCACTTCGAGTTGAAAACCACTCCTGCGTTAGGTAATCCTTCGCTCTCGGGATGGATTTTAGTCCATAATTCATTGTAAGAAAACGCAACCGAAATATCGGAATCGTTAACCAGGGCGTAACTTACTTCCGGTTCTCGCAGCAATGCGGTGTCGATTTTACCTTCTACAAGCGCTTGATAAATCTCCTCGGGACGACCGAAAGGTTTTCCGTAAACAAAATTAAACTCTTCGGGATTGTATCCGTTCTGCTCCATTAAATAATGTGTTACTTTGGCGGGAGGCGCATTGTTAAACAGAGGCATGTAAATATCATGCCCTTTTATATCGCCCCAATTTTCCGCTTTATAACCGCGCGTGAGAAGATAAAAATTATCCCAAACCGTAATGTGAGTTAATTTAACAATGTCCTTGTTGCTCGCAAGATTCGACATTGCCAAAACAGCGGAGAAGGATAAATCGGCTTTCCCGTTTACAATCCAGCCGAGATGTTTTTCGGTTTCCTCCCAAACTTTGTATTCGGTTACTTCCACATGCTTTTTCACCTCTTCGGATTGAAGCAGCTTCAGTAAAACCGGATAAACAACAGGCGTTGCCGACTGAATTACCATCTTTGGTTTTCCCGATTCAATCTCTTCTTCTTTTTCGTTACTTTCGTTTGTTTTCATGAAATAGAAATGATACAAATCATCAGCTAATTTTTCAGTATAACACTGATAACCTTTGCTTTCGAGAAGCGTAATCAAAGGAGCCGCATGAAAATTCTGAATAACTTTAAGTCCTTGATTTTCCTTTAGATTTGCTTCTTCGGCGAGAATTTCTTTTAAGAAAAATCCCGATAATTTCCTTGCGTCTATTTCTACAAACTCATTTTCCGTAACCCATTCCGGTTTACTTACGGAATTATTTTCTTCGCCGCCCTTTTTTCTGATGCCGAAATTCAAAAACTCAAGCAGTTCCTCTATTTCCACACCGGTTAATCGAGCAAGTTCGGCAAAAGTCGATAAATTGGCTACAAGATTAAAAATCCACGGATCTTGTAGTTTTTTATAATCCGAGGAGAACTCAAGTAATTTTTCTTTAATCGACGGTTCTTTTTTAATGGCATCGATTATCTTTTCATTTTTGTTTAACTGCATATTCATTTTCCTATTTAATTTACTTTTAATAATAGGTTTAATTGTTTCAAACATAATTCCTCTAAAATTTTATTTTTCTATTATTTAAACTTAATCTAAATAGCAATAATTTCAAAATTTATTTAGTAAAAAAGTTACGAATTAAATAATATTTTTATTTAGTCATCAAAAGGTTAAATTTATAATCAAAATTTTAAGGAATAGATATGAATTTGAAAATAAACGGTTTGAAGATTTTCATCGAGGGCAACATCAATAATCCCAAGATATTATTCGTACACGCTTTCCCGCATGACCACAGAATGTGGATTAAACAGATAAACGCTTTGTCGAGAGATTTTTGTGTAATAACGTATGATATTCGCGGTTTTGGAGAAAGCGCAATTGAAAACGGACAATACACAATGGAAATGTACGTTGAGGATTTGCTCACAATAGTTGATGAAATCGACGGCGGGAAACCGATTCTTGTCGGATTATCGATGGGAGGATACATTTCACTTCGTGCGTTGGAAAAGGCTCCCGAGAAATTCAGCGGCGTTGTATTGATGGATACTCGTTCCGAAGCCGATGACAACGCCGGAAAATTAAAACGAGCTAATGCAATTAAGGAGATTACTCAGAACGGAATCATTGATTTTGCAACGGAATTTGTTAAAGGATGCCTTTCGGAAAAGACCTTAAACGGCGGAACTCCAGCATATAATCAAGCTCTCGAAATTGGAAAATCACAGGACCCAATCGGAGTAAAAGGTGCATTGCTGGCAATGGTAAGCAGAACGGATACAACCGAGAGTTTAAGCACAATGCCGATTCCCGCCCTCGTTCTCTGCGGTGAACACGATGCCCTTACTCCTCCGGAAATGATGAAAGAGATGGCGGAGAAGATTCCCGACAGCCACTTTGCCGTTATTCCCGATGCCGGACATTTATCCAACATGGAAAATCCGGACGAAGTAAATAAAAACATCTTCAAATTTGCTGAAATTATTTTCTCATAGTTTGAAATTACCGTATGAAATGGGTTAGAAAACTTTACGATTGGGTCCTTCATTGGTCGGAAACGAAATACGGGCCCTGGGCGCTTTTTATTTTGGCTTTTGCCGAAGCATCATTTTTCCCGATTCCTCCCGATGCACTGTTAATCGCTTTAGTGCTTGGATATAGAAAAAAAGCTTTCCGCTTCGCTTTCCTTACATCAGCAGGTTCTGTCCTCGGCGCAATTCTCGGTTACGCAATAGGTCATTTTTTGTGGTGGAACGGAAGCGCCGAGTTCTCAAATATTGCTCATTTCTTTTTCCTAAATGTTCCGGGATTTAACGAAAAGATTTTTGATAGCGTTAGAGGGCTTTACAATCAATGGAATTTCTGGATTATCTTTACAGCCGGATTCACTCCGATTCCGTACAAAGTTTTTACAATTACGGCAGGCGCTTTTAAGATTAACTTTCCTATGTTTCTTTTCGCATCGGTTGTTAGTCGTTCGGCAAGATTTTACTTAGTCTCCGCTCTTATCTGGAAGTTCGGCGAACCGATAAGTAAATTCATCGATAAATATTTTGATTGGCTCGCGATTCTTTTTACGGTTCTGCTAATCGGCGGTTTTGTTGCGATTAAGTATCTCATTTAGGAATACTTTGATAATAATTTTCGGCTTGTTACTTTTCGGAATTCTCGGTATCCGAGAGATTTAATTCCTTCATCAGGCGCGAGTGAATATCATCGGGCAAATCTATTTCCCATTTCTTGTACATTTCGATTGTGTTCTTAACGGAATAAAAAAACTTTGAGCAGTTTTCACAATGCTCCAAATGATTTTTTATCTCGGAGCACTGGGGTGCGTCAATATCTTCGGCAAGTGTATCGCAGATATATTCGGCAACTTCCTTACACGTTATTTTTTTTACTTCCATCTTCCGCAATTATTTTATTTAATTCATCTCTTAAAAAAGCTCTTGCTCTGTGCAGTCTCGATTTAACGGCAGGCACCGATAATTTCATTGCCTCCGCTGTTTCCTTTGTAGATAATCCTTCAACATCGCGCAACATAAATACTATTCGATACTCTTCCGGCAGCTTTTTAATAGCGCTGTTTAGAATCGCTTTCAGCTCGTCATTTTCGAGTACGTCACTCGGCGTATATTTCCAACCGCTTGAAGAAAGTGAATTTGAAAAACTCATTTCCTCGTCAAACTCCGAAGCCACTCTCTTCTTCTCGCTTCTTGCCAGCATCAAACAATGATTTGAAGTAACAGTGTATAGCCAAGTCGATAATTTTGATTTTCCGCTAAACTGTGAAATCGACTTAACCATACTCAAAAAAGTTTCCTGCATAACGTGCTCGGCTTTTTCGCGGTCGCGGCAAATCTTAAACGCAAAATTATAAATTGTTTTTTCGTAGCGTTTTACAAGCTTAGCGAGAGCATCTCTGTTTCCTTCTTGAGCTGACTGAATGAGCTTCTTTTCGTTTTCTTCGATATGTGATGAAATTTCGGTCAAAAAGTTTCAATAAATTAAGTGAAATAAATTTAAGGCAAATTAATTAATCATTATCAAATAAAGTAAGAAAGCCGGTTAATACCGGCTTTCAATTTTAGAATTACTAAGCCATCAAAACGGCAATAGCGGCTGTGTTTACAATATCATCCACACTACATCCGCGACTTAAATCGAACAACGGCTTTTTTAATCCCTGCACGATAGGTCCAACTGCTTCGGCTCCGCCGAGACGCTGAGCAATTTTGTATCCGATGTTTCCGGCGTTTAAGTCGGGAAACACTAACACGTTCGCGCGTCCGGCAACATCGCTTTCCGGAGCTTTTCTCTTTCCGATTGAATCGATAATTGCAGCATCAAACTGAAGTTCACCGTCAATTTGCAAATCGGGACGTTTATCCTTAGCTATCTTCGTTGCAGCTAATACCTTGTCGATTAGTTCGTGCTTGGCGCTTCCTTTTGTTGAGAAGGAAAGCATTGCTACATACGGTTTTTCACCTGTGAGAATTTTATGATTATCAGCCGTAGTAATGGCAATATCGGCAAGTTGGTTTGCGTCCGGATTAGGAACGACCGCGCAATCGGCAAAACTGAAAACTCTCTCCGGAAAAATCATAAGGAAAAAGCTGGAGACAATTGAAAGTCCTTCTTTCATTCCCACAACTTGGAATGCAGCGCGAAGAACATCGCCGGTTGAAGCCGTGGAACCGGCAACGGAGCCGTCCGCAATGTTTTCACGAACCAACATAGCGCCGAAGAACAAATCCTTTTTCATCGTCTCCTTTGCCTGCTCGTAAGTTATCCCTTTACTCTTTCTAAGATTATAAAAGAAATTGGCGAAATCGTTCAGCTTTTCCGATTTTTCAGGATTGTAGATTCTTAATCCCTGCAATTTTAATCCTAATTCATCGGCGCGAGAACGAATTTTATCTTCGTCCCCAACAGTAATTACGGAAGCTAATTTTTCATTGATTATGATTTCAGCCGCTTGTAAAACTCTGTCGTCGTGACTTTCGGGAAGCACGATTGTCTTACCTCTTGAAGCAGCTTCTTTTCTTATCTTATTTAATAATTCTATTTCAGCCATTATATCCTCTGTATTTATTTTTTTATTGATAAATGAAATATAAAAAATTAGCCTGACAAGTTGCAAAAAAGACTTGCAGCTCCGCGAAAAAATTTAAGAAAAAACTTAATAAATAAATATCATATTGATTTAGAAACAGGCGAATTAATAATTTTCGGAGGCGGGATTATTCTTTTTTATGCTTATCGCAATCATCCGGCTGCAAACATTTTGCGTAGATGTTAAAAACATATCCGGATGGCTCCATATTATATTTTTTTGCTACCTTATCTACAATTTTTTGTATTTCCGGTTCGGAAAACTCCCAAATCTTCCCGCAGCCTTCACAAATAATATGGTCGTGCTGGCGGCGATCCAAATTTACTTCGTAGCGCGTAGTTGATTGGTTAAAAATCCTTTGGGAAATTAAATCGCACTTTACCAAAAGCTCCAGAGTGTTATAAACGGTAGCTCTCGAAACTTTTGAGCCTGCATTTTTCATCTTCAGAAACAATTCATCGGCAGTAAAATGATTTTTCAAATCAAGCGCCGTATCAAGCACTTCAAAACGCTGAGGAGTAATTCTATATCCTTTTTTCAGAAATGTCAGGAAAACTTCGTGAGCTTTATTCTTATCCATTTTATTTTAATTATTGTGATATACTAACATAAAAATTTTTTTGGAATATTTCACTATTTAGATTAAATTTAGATAAGCAAATTTTATAAGTAAGTTTTAACTTCGTGAAAACGAAAAAGTATGAGATGAAAATGAGAACAGCAAGTCAATTAAACAACGGAGAAAGTTCCGAAATCGTCGGAGTGGATTTTAACCATCCTTCCGCAAAGAGATTAATCGAATTAGGTTTTACACCGGGGCAAAACATAGAACTAATCGGGAAATCAATTTTTAACGATCCTGTAGCCTTTTCAATCCGAGGGACGGTAGTAGCGGTTCGTAAAAGCGAAGCGGCTTGCATCAAGGTACGGTAGTTTTTATATGAACGTTATTTCTCTTGTCGGTCCTCCCAATGCCGGAAAGACAACCCTTTTTAATTATTTAAGCGGACAAAACTTAAAAACGGTAAATTATCCGGGCGCAACTGTAGAATATAATTCTGCGAAGCTCCAAAAGAAATTCGGACTGGATGCACAACTGATTGACACACCCGGAATTGTTAGTTTAATTCCTGCATCGCTGGATGAAGTTGTAACGGTTCAAGGGATTTATAATAATCCGGAGTACGGCGTTCCCGAGCTTATTATCGTTACCGTTGACGCCAGCCAGCTTTCACGTCATCTCTTATTAGTAAAGGAATTATTAGAAGCTAAGTTTAGAATAATTGTCGCTCTTACGATGGTGGATATTCTGGAGCGCAAAGGTTTTACTGTTGATTGCAAAAAGCTTTCGGCAAAATTAGGCGAAGCTCCCGTAATTAAAATCGATCCGAGATCCGGAGAAGGCGTTGACAAACTTACTAAGTCGGCAAAAAAATTATTATCCGAGCCGTTTAATCCCAAAGAGATAATTCAGGTCAATGAAGATAACAAGCACCTTATTGATTTATATAAAGATATTGAACAAATTGAGGACGAGGTTATCTATCGAACAAAAGGCGAGGAAAATTCTTTTGCAATAAAAAATGCTTTACACTCACCGGATGAATTCACACTTAAATTGGATAAATTTTTGCTTAGCAAGGGAGCGGGGTTCTTTGTTTTCATCCTAATAATGATTATAATGTTCGCCTCTATTTTTTGGCTTGCCGCTCCTTTAATGAGTTTGGTTGATCAATTTTTCGGAATGCTGGCATCTTGGACGGTAGAATTACTCGGGAAAAGTTTTCTAACCGATTTTCTTGCCGATGGTGTTATTGCCGGCTTAGGTGCAGTTTCGGTTTTTGTCCCGCAAATAATTATTCTGTTTCTAATACTCGGTTTACTTGAAGACTCAGGCTACTTGGCAAGAGGCGCAATGCTGATAGACAGACCCCTTGCAAAAATCGGGTTAAACGGACGTTCCTTTGTCCCTCTTATGTCCGGCTTTGCTTGTGCAATTCCGGCTATCATGTCCACACGTACAATTCCTAACCGGCGGGAAAGATTACTGACCATTTTCATTATCCCGTTAATCAGCTGCAGTGCGCGCCTTCCCGTTTATGCATTGTTGATTGCGTTTCTTATTCCCCCCGGGCATGCGCTTTTAAGCGGCTCAATCCTAACGGCGATTTATCTTTCCAGCATAACGATTACGATTATTGCCGCGGGAATAATCAATAGGATGAAAAGAGTAATTAAAGCCGAGGACAAGTCATCCTTCATTTTGGAATTGCCCACTTACAAAATGCCTAAATTAAGTGTCGTTTGGAAAAACACTTGGACCAGTACTAAAACCTATGTGAGAAGCGCCGGACTGATTATTCTTACGTTCTCAATTATTCTTTGGACTTTAACTTTTTTCCCGAATTACAATCCTAAAATTGATACTACAAATTTAACACCTTCGGAAGTGGAAGCCCAAACTCAGATTGCAAGAATCAACGGTTCGTACGCTGCCGAACTGGGAAAAATTATTGAACCGGCAATGGTACCGTTGGGCCTGGATTGGCGGGTTGGGGTTGCAGTGCTTACTACTTTTGCCGCGAGAGAAGTATTTGTAAGTTCGCTTGCTTTGATGTTCAAAATTACCGACACAAATGATTACTCGATTCAAAGGTCAATACTCAAATCGATGAAAAACGCAGTCGGGGAAGACGGGAAGCCGCTTTTTACCACTTCAACGGTAATCGGGCTGATTATCTTCTTCATAATTGCTCTGCAATGTATTTCCACAATGGCTATTTCAAGAAAAGAAACCGGAAGTTGGCGAATTCCGATTCTGCAGTTTCTATTTTATTCCGGAGGCGCTTACATCCTTTCCGTAATTACCGTTAATTTGCTAAGGGCTTTGGGAGTCAGTTAATTCCGTGGTTAGCCGATGTACATTTTTCAGCTTTTAAATTTTTGAAAAACATACACCCCGTCAGCTTCTTCGCTTCACAAATTCTCATTCTCTCATTTTTCAATATTTCTATATTCCGTTATTCCAATCTGTCAACTTCTCTTCCTTTTGATCTCATTTCCTTTCATCTTTTAATCCCGTAGGGACGACATGTTGTAGAGAAAAGATATAGAAAATTATCTAAGCTCCGTAGGAGCGACATAAAACCGGTGTAAGCAAATAAATAGATTTGTATTCAATTTGTTTGCAGTTTACAGAAAACTCTCCATCCACGAATTTTATTTTACAGCCAGCCGAATCATTTCAACGCCTTCGCAGTTGGCGCTTGTTGAGCAATTTTAAATCCTCGAATTTAATTCCGCGCTATTCGGTTTCAACTCCATTCGCAGTCGAAAAATCAGCAGTTGCGGCATATTAGATTCTCCAGCCATTGCAGTAAAGATAAAATAAAATATTTTGGAAAATACCGATTTAGAGGCAAAAAATTAATCGGAAATTGGAAGCGTAAAAGTAAACTGACTGCCTTTACCTAAATTGCTTTTTACGTAAAATTCACCTTTGTTTTTATGTATAAAAGTCTTAACGAGATTAAGCCCTAATCCTGTTCCTTTTTCCTTCTTCGTACCCGTAGAACTTTCACGGCTATCCGTTTTCATTATCTTTTCAATTTGTTCCGAAGTCATTCCCACGCCGAAATCACGAACGGAAATCTTTGCATAACTCCCTTCGGCAGAAACCGAAATAATAATTTCACCATCTTCCCTACTGAATTTTATAGCATTTGAAATTAAATTTCTGACAATCAGTTCCACCGAATTTTTATCCGCCAAAACAAAAATTTCTTTTTCGCACTTGACCTCAACATTTAGTCTTTTCCCTTTCAGCAGGGGTTTTGAGATTCCGACAACTTGAGCAATTATTTCGCACAGGTTTTCCCTTTGAACCGAAAACGGAAGTTCGTCATTGGAAACCAAGATCCAATTCAAAAGATTTGTCATTAAACTGTTGGATGCATTAGCTGAGATGTTTATTTCATTAATTATAAACTTCATTTCATTCGGTTCCAAATCTTCCCATTCATTGGAAAGCAATGTTGTAAAATTAATAATAGCGCCGAGTGAGTTTTTCAAATCGTGGGAGAAAATCTTTAACATCTGTTCTTTAGTTTCATTAAGCCTCTTTAACTCCTTGTTTTTACTTCTAATTTTTTTTGTGTAATAGAGAACAAGCAGCAGAATAACTAAGATTAAAACTACAGCTATTATTGCAAAAAGTTGAAGCTCATTTTTTCTTTTAAGTTCCAATCGGTAGATTTTTTTATCCTTTTGTAATGAACAAATTTCATCCTCCGAGAGATGAATTTTCTGCATATTTTCAAAATCAATTTTTGCTTTATCTGCAATCAACGAGTTTAAGGAATCATTAAGAATTTTATACTTTTTGAAGAAAAATAGAGCCGTTTTATAATCTTTTCGGTTAAAGTAAATTTGCTCCAACAATCGTGAGGCTTTTACCAACCAGGGCAAAGTATCATCATCTATTTTAAAACTCAAAACTTTTCCAAGCAGTTTACGGGCTTTGGTTATTTGATTCCTTTTGTAATAATTATATGCTAAAAGGTAATTCAATTTAGCCAAATAATTTTTTTCAATATTATAGTGAACAAGCTTACGAAGTCCGTTTAATAAATTTTCAGCTTCTTTATATTTTTTAAGTTTCTGCAAGATTTCAGCTTTTACCAAAACCTCTCCAAAATAGAAATCAACACCAAGTTTTTGACCGCTTATGTTAATAGCCCGATTTATGTAAATTAGAGCGGAATCGCTTTGCCCGATTCTAAAATAATTATCCGCCGAATTAGATAACACATAACTGTAAGCATATAAATCTTTGCTGTTTTTCAAAATTTTTGCGGCTTTCAAAAAATATTTTTTTGCTTTTGAATAATTCTCGATTGTTCTGTAATCTTCCCCCAGGTTGTTATAAATGTAACCTACCGAGATTGAATCATTTTCCTTTTTACTGAGTTCCAATCCCAATAAATAACTTTGGATTTCCTTTTCATAATCATGGACAGAGAAATATGTTTCGGCAATATTTATGTATGCATTTATTAAACCCTCTTTATAATTGAGTTTCTTAGCCTGAGTAAGCGATTTCCGATAATAAAAAAAAGCTTTATCATATTCTTTATTATTAAAATAAGCTATTCCCAAGATGTTGTATAAATTAATTAACTCTTTGGAAAAATTATTTTTTAAAGCAATTTTTTCAGCAATATTAAAATATTTTTTTACGGAATCTATTTCGGGGTCTTGAGCAAATTTCCAAG
Organism: uncultured Melioribacter sp.; assembly: GCA_964387835.1. Classification (GTDB taxonomy): domain Bacteria; phylum Bacteroidota; class Ignavibacteria; order Ignavibacteriales; family Melioribacteraceae; genus WGAL01. The sequence goes on along the minus strand of CAYLYR010000046.1, from coordinate 1,521 downwards.
CTAATCCGTATGAAGATTTATAAATTCCTATATCGTAATTGTACCGAAGCGATTTCCGTAACGCCATTTTTCCCCAATAATAAAGAGAATCCATATCTGTTGAAAAAAACTCGCTTTCTTTATCGATAAGATTATTAATCTCTTTAATCTTTGTTGAATCCGTCTGAGCGAATGCAAAAAAAGAAGGAGAAATAAAAAATATAATTAGCGATATTTTGATGATAAATTTCATTTGGGAACAATCTGCTTAAAATTCTTGACAAGTTAATGAAAAAATAAATCTCAACCAATATTTTATCAGACTGCGGTAAAAAAATTTACTTTTTCTCTTTTAAACTTCTTATCTGCTGTTCAATATTGTCCCACATTTCAGGCGGAATCATCTGCAGCAAATTAAATTGCCCTGCGCCCTGAAGCCACTCGCCGCCGTCAATAGTAATTACCTCGCCGTTAATGTATGCAGAGAAATCGGAAACGAGATAAGCCGCAAGATTAGCAAGCTCCTGATGCTCGCCCACTCTACGCAAAGGAACTTTCTTCGAAAAATCAAATTTTTCTTGATATTCCTTAGGGACTAATCTATCCCACGCCCCTTTTGTAGGAAAAGGTCCCGGCGCAATTGCATTGGTTCTTATTCCGTATTTAGCCCACTCAACAGCAAGCGAGCGTGTCATTGCCAGCACGCCCCCTTTACTTACGGCAGAAGGAACTACAAAGGCGGAGCCCGTCCACGCATAAGTTGTAATTATATTCAAAATATTGCCCGGAAGTTTCTCCTCAATTTTCTCTTTACCGAAAGCAAGCGTGCAATTATATGAACCTCGCAAAACAATATCGACAATTTTATCAAACGCCCTGTGACTTAATCTTTCGGTCGGACTAATAAAATTTCCCGCCGCATTGTTTACCAAAACATTAGCGCTTCCGAGTGAGTTCTTTACGGTAGAAAACATTTTTTCAACATCTTCGTAATTTGTTACGTCGCATTGAACGGGCAAAACTTCGCCGCCGGATTTAGAGGAAATTTCATTCGCCGTTTTTTCAAGCACATCAAGCTTACGACTGGCAATTGCAACTTTCGCCCCGATTTCCGAAAAGTATGTTGCCATTGCTTTTCCCAATCCCGTACCTCCTCCCGTAACTACAATTATTTTATCGGAAAGTGCGTCTTCCTTAAACATCGGTTTTGCGAAATTTTTGTTTTGCTCTTTCATAGTAAATGCCTTTTTAAATAAAAAAATAGCGCTCCGAAATATTACTATTCCGAAGCGCATAATGTTTTAGAAGCAATATTTGTTTTCTTCAATAAGCTTATCCGCAATTTCACGGCGTAATTTTATTGTGTTAACCGGAGCAAATTTTGTAAAACGCTTCAAGCCGAGAAGCAGCATTTTCTGTTCATCTCCTTCGGCAAATGCAGAAACCGCATTTTTCCCGTAAACGTTTATTTTATCCATTGCTTCGCTAACATAAACACTTGTCATTTTTGCATAATACTCTGCAGCCACTTCGACTTTCATA
>CAYLYR010000045.1:0-12040 GCA_964387835.1 uncultured Melioribacter sp. | reverse complement strand
TCTTGAATTTATGGTTTTAAATGAAATTAATTTAAATGGATCAAAATCAAAATCTTTATTATCTCGTGAATATTTATCAATTTTTCCAATATTGAGAAACCATTTAACTGCTAAATCTATTTGATGTTTAAAGAACTTAGTATCCCATGCATAAAGAGCTAAAATTAGATGGTGTGTTAGAAGATTTTCATCTCCATCCATTCCTAATGAACCATCATCGTTTTGAGACTTTATCATTATGCTAAGCAATTGATAAGAGATTTCAGTTTTATTCTTTAATAGATCATTTAAATTGCACATAATTTTATCCTTTTTGTATAACGTCCGAACGTCTCAATAAACGCAATGCGTATATTAAGAAATATTTCGTTTATTGTATTTATAATATTCAAATTCATCAATCATAATTTGTTAAAAGTAGAGTTTGTTCAAAATTCCGCCGTGTAGTAAAACCGGATTGGTGATTATTCGAGAAGCTGTATTTCGTTTTTACATACTCCAATTGTATGCACCCCTATTTTTCTTTCCAACTTAAACATCTCAATTTTAAATTGCAAATTATTTTATCGAATTCGCATTCGATATTTGTATTACATAGGAGTTCATTTCACATTCTCCAATTACAATTTTAGAATATTATTTTATATTAAGTTAAATTTAGTTAATTTTGAAAAAGCGATGGAGTTCGCTTTAACTATTCCCCATGTGGAATTAATAACTCCTACAAAACGGAATTATTAATTATTTCTTAAAAGAGACATAATTAAAAAACAATCATTAATTATGTTTTCAAGTTGAGGTTACAATGGAAAACAAAGCTCCAAAATCACTGCACCTTTCCGAAATCATCTCCACACTTGACGGATTACTTACCCCGAGGTTAAAAAGCGAAATCTCCGAACTCGACGAAAAACTGAGAGGCGACAAATTTTATCTCGTTGTTCTCGGCCTTTTCAAGAGAGGGAAATCATCTTTCATAAATTCGATGCTTGAGAATAATATTGTACCCACGGGAGTAATTCCTTTAACGGCAATAATCACATTTATCGAATATGGAGAAACCCCTTCGGCAAAGATTTTTTTCGATGATAACCGGACCGAAGATGTTTCAATTGAGCAAGTAGCTGATTTTGTTGCCGAAGAAAAAAACCCGAATAATGAAAAAGGCGTTTCAAAGGTTGTAATTTATACGCCCAATCCTCTCTTGAAAAAGATTATCTTAATCGATACACCCGGCGTAGGTTCTTCGCTTGAGCATAATACGGAAGCGACCCTGCGCTTCGTAAATAAGATTGATGCGGCGCTCTTTATGCTTTCAACCGATATTCCGATTACCAAACTTGAAGTCGAGTTTTTACGCGACTTAAAAACAAAAGTTCCTAAAATTATTTTTATCCTTAACAAAAGCGATTTGCTGCATAAAGAAAAGTTAGATGAATTGGCAGCTTACAATCAGAAAGTATTGAACGAAATCTGTGATAGAGAAATAATTATCGATTCCGTTTCAAGTTTAATTGCGGAAACCGCTCTGGCAAACGGCGATGAAAAGAAGTTATTAGAAAGCGGAATTATTCGAGTACGAGAAGATATTCAAAAAATAGTAGAAAACGAAAAAGATGCAATTCTTAAGGAAACAACAAAAACACGAATAAAAAATATTATCAGCGAAGGTGAATCGTTGCTTAGGTTTAAGCTTTCGTCTCTCGAAATGCCCGCCGCCGAATTGGAAGAAAAGCTCAAGGAGTTTCGGCATTCTGCGCAGGTAATGAAGGAGGATAAAGATGAGTTTGATATTTTAATAGAAGGCAAAGTTAACCGGCTGAAAGAATTTATTTCCGAAGAGGTAGATAAATTAGGACATAATTTAATAAAAGAAGTAAATGAAAAAATAAATCGCGAGGAAAAGGAAATTATTTCCACATTAAGGAATAAAGACTTAAGAGATTTTCAGAATGACTTTTTTGATTTGATTAAGGTTAAGTTTGACGAAAAGAAAAAGAATCTCGAAAAAGAAGCAATCGATAGATTCAGAGAACTTTTAGTTAAATACGGAGAGCGCTCCAATTCGTTTTTGAGTGAGATGATTAAGGGATTAACAGGCTTGATGAATATAAAATTCGATTCCCTTGCCGAAGTATTCGACTTAAATATTTACACGGGATTTTATTATAACTTTTCGGGAGAATCAATACCGATAGGGCTAAGCTCAAAAGGAATTAGAAAAGTTCTACCTTCATTCGTTGTTAAGTCCGTAATATTAAATAAAATTAAGAAAAATTTTGAAGATAAAATAAACGGAAACTGCAGCAGCATTAAATACGACTTAAGCTACAAAGTTCAAGAATCGTTCCTTAAGTTTAAATACGACCTGAATAATAAATTAGAGTCAATTACTGAAAGCCTCGAAAAAATTATGACAAATACAGTAATGGAAAAGTCGCGTTCCGAAGAAGAAGTACGTGAGGAAGTAAACGACATAAAGCGCCGCTTACGCAGGCTGAGTGAAATAAAAGAAGAGACTTAACAAAAATGAATGATTATTCAATTAAAATAGACGGACTTTTAATATCCGCAGGGCTTTCGGGAAGAATGAACGCTTTTAAGCCCCTTCTCAAATATGAGGGAAAATCGTTTGTAATCAACATTGCAGAGAAACTTTCTACTGTCTGTAACAATATCGTTGTAGTAACAGGCTTCAAAGCTCATGAAGTAATGGGAGAGTTCAATGCCGTAAAAGAAAAAAGGCTCTGCATGAAAACAAAGTTCGTTTTTAACCGAAACTATAAATCCGGGATTTTTTCATCCATTCAGGCAGGCTTGAGTAAATGCGAAGCGGCGGATTGGGTTCTGCTTCATTTTGTCGATCAGCCGACTTTACCAATTGATTTTTACAAGGGATTTGTAAATCGGATTGATGAAAATTTCGATTGGATTCAGCCGATGTTCAAGATGAAAAAAGGTCATCCTCTCTTACTCGGAAGAAAAACAACTGAATTGATTCTCTCTTCCTCACCGGAAGGAAACTTGAAGGAAATTTCACATAACAAGAAATTAGATAAAAAATTTTGGAACTGTGATTACCCGCAAATATTTGCCGACATAGACACACCGGAAGAATATCAAAGCATTAAAACGTAATATTCTTTATTCCAAAATCCGTTTTTGCTTTAGCCGACTTTTTTACTTCCTCGAACAAAATTAAATTTGCCTCCTTCCGTGGAAGGAGTTCGTGATGAAGATGATACTGAACGGCAATATTGTTAAGCGATTTTATTCTCACTCCGTTAAGTTCCAGCCTAAATTGTAAATCGCTGTCCTCTCCTATTGACGGCGCTTCGTAACGTTCGTCAAATCCGTTTATTGCAAGTAAATCCGCTTTGTTCATCGACATATTACATCCGAGAAGTCCTCGTGATTTTTTATTAATAATTTTTCTAAGAAACTCCGATTTTAGATAAAACCCTTTTTCCACATCATACGAATCTCCGAAAATTCCATCCGCAGCTAACTTCACGAATCCCTTTTCAAGGTAGTGGTTCTTAATCTTTTCCGGCGTAAGCAGCGAAGTGATTTTTGCCGAAAGGTTTACGCGCCTTCCGGTTAACGCACTTTTTTCTTCACGATGTTTGATATGCTCTTCCACAAAGTGTGAATGAGGAATGCAGTCTCCGTCAATAAAAATAATAAAATCCGATGCTGCTTCTAAAATTGCTTTATTTAATATTTTGTTTTTTCTAAAGCCGGAATCTTCCTGCCATAAATATTTCACCTCAAAAGGAAGCGAGGAGATAATCTCATTAACAGTATCCGTTACTTCTTTTCTCGAACCGTCATCCGCAATTATCACCTCGAAATTTTTCGCGGATTGAATTTCGAATCCTGCAAGGACAAGTTTCAGATATTCGATTTTGTTGTAAAATGAAATAATAACCGAAGCGTTTATTTTATTAGCATCAATGTAGTTAGACACAACGTTTCCCGATATTGTATTTATTTTCTTTGATTAAAAAATAAGAATAAATCTTCTTAAAAATTATTCTAAAATAACCGAGCTGTATTTTATCGGTTCATCGATTAAAACCCATTTACATCACGCGCTTGAAATAAATATCCGTTCACAACCCTTAGTTGTAAGGCGCTCTCCGAAATGTTATTTTAATGAAGTTCCTTATATTGAAGTTTTGAAATTAAAAAACAAAATTTAGAAATAGATTTGCGAATATTATGAAAAGTTATTTCTACAAATGTTCAAATTGCGGGGCGGAGTACGATGCGGATAAAATCGAGAGCGAGTTTATCTACCTTTGTCCGAAATGCGGCGCTGCCCCGAAAAATCAGCCCCTAACCGGTGTCTTGAAAATAATCTACAATTACTCTGAAGTAAAAAAATCGTTTACCAAAGATAAATTACTCTCGATGAATGCCGGAAAGTTTTGGGAATATCCGGAATTGCTTCCGGTGAAAATCTCGAATTTTTCAGAATCATTCCTTAATCGACTTGCGCTTCCCGAAGAGCAGATTTTGGAATATGTTTATGAAAACGAAAAAATCCTAATTCAAGATGAAACACGCAATCCTACTTTGTCCTATAAAGATAGAGCCTCAATCTTGGTTGCGCTTAAAGCTATGGAGCTGGGAGTTGATGTAATTGCGGCAGCGTCAACGGGAAATGCAGGCTCTTCTCTTGCGGGAATTGCGGCGCGTCTCGGATTAAAATCCCGTGTTTACGTACCTAAAAATATTCCCGATGCCAAGCGAATTCAAATTGAAGCGTACGGCTCGCAAATAGAAGTAGTAAACGGAGATTACGATTTCGCATTCGACACTTGTCTTGAAGAAAGCAAAAAAAACAATTGGTACAACCGCAATACGGCTTACAATCCCCTTACCGTCGAAGGGAAAAAAACAGCGGCTTACGATATGTTTATTTCAACTCGGGGAAAATTGCCGGATAATATTTTTGTGCCGGTTGGAGACGGCGTAATTATTTCAGGATTATTCAAAGGCTTGGAAGAACTGAAAAAGTTGGGCTTCATTGAAAAACTTCCGCGATTAATTGCCGTTCAGGCTGAAGGGAGTAACGCAATTGTTCGATATATTAATTCCGGTAAATTCAGTTACAAACCCGCAAGCACCGTTGCCGACAGCATCTCAGCCGGCGCTCCGCGGAATTTATTTATGGCGGCGGAAGCGGTTAAGGCAAGTAATGGCATAGCCGTTCACGTTTCGGACGAAGAAATTTTAAATGCCCAAAAACTAATCGCACAAAATTTCGGTATTTTAAGCGAACCTTCTTCGGCGGCAACTTTCGCGGGATACATTTGTTTAAGGAAGGATAAAAGAATTTCCGCCAAAAGAAATTTATTACTCATTACCGGAAACGGACTAAAAGATTTGGAGTCGCTTAAATTGAGCGTAAACAGCAAATGAAAAAATTATTTATCCTACTCCTTCTGTTGAGCTTTCATCTATCGGGACAGACGAAACTGCTGATAAACATGGACTTGAACCAGACCGACCATTTGAAAGCATACGGAATAACATTTAACTACCTTGCCGACGGAGGAAAGGCGGATTGGCTTCTTAACTACAAAGGAGGCTCTTTCCTTTTTGATTATTCGGATAAACTCGCAAACACTTGCAGATTAAAGGGAGTAACATTTACAACGCTGAATCAGAGCGAAACGGTTGACCTATATGCATTTGTTCAGAGTGAAGATCAAAACATGGATGTTGTCCGTCTTGAGAAAGCCCCGAAAATTGCGGTTTACGTTCCCCCTAATTTTCAGCCGTGGGACGATGCCGTTACTCTTGCGCTTGAATACGCCGAAGTGCCTTACGACAAAATATGGATAGATGATATTCTCGGCGGTAAACTCTCCGATTATGATTGGCTTCACCTGCACCATGAAGATTTTACGGGACAGTACGGAAAATTTTATGCAAGCTTTAAAAACGCACAGTGGTATATCGAGAGGCAAAATCTCTACGAAGCCGAAGCTAAGAAAACGGGATTTAAGAAAGTTTCGGAAATGGAAAAAGCGGTTGCCGAAACAATAAAAAAGTTTGTCGGCGCGGGGGGATTTTTATTCGCTATGTGCTCGGCAACCGATACTTACGATATTGCCCTTGCGGCGCACAATGTCGATATTGTAGATTGGATGTATGACGGCGATCCCCCCGATCCGAACGCTCAAAAAAAATTGGACTTCAATAATACGCTCGCATTCACAAATTTTAAGTTGGAAATGAATCCCTACGTTTACGAATTCAGTAATATTGACATTTCCCCCAATGAAATAGGACCTGAGAAAAACGACTATTTCACACTATTTGATTTTTCCGCAAAATATGATCCCGTCCCGACAATGCTGACACAAGATCACGTTAATGTAATTCACGGATTTATGGGACAAACGACAATGTTTAGAGAGGAACTGATTAAAAAATCAGTTGTGATTCTCGGGAAGCGGGAAGGAACAAATCAAGTGAAATACATTCACGGAAATTACGGACGAGGCACATTCACTTTTTACGGCGGACATGATCCGGAAGATTATCGTCACGCTGTGGGAGATCCGCCGACGGATTTAAGTCTGCATAAAAATTCGCCGGGCTACAGATTGATTTTGAATAACATTCTCTTCCCCGCGGCTAAAAAGAAAAAGCAGAAAACATAAGATAGAATAAATAAATAATTCAATAATTCGGGAGAATTATGAAAAAAATAACGTTAAACAAAAACGGACAAAAGTCCGAGATTGAAGTAGGTAAGATAGTCTGTGTAGGACGAAACTATGTTGCTCATGCCGAAGAGCTTGGGAACGAAGTCCCGGCATTTCCTTTGATTTTCTTAAAACCGCCGTCTAACTTAATTTTTAACGGCGATGTAATTGTTCATCCTGATTACTCTAACGAGATGCACCACGAAGTCGAGTTAGTTTTACTAATCGGAAAAACGGTTAAAGATGCCGATGAAAAATCAGCGGAAAAAGCAATCGCCGGATACGCAGTCGGTTTGGATATGACCTTACGCGATATTCAAAGCGAACTGAAAAAGAAAGGTCATCCGTGGACACTCGCTAAATGTTTTGACGGCGCAGCGGCAATATCCGAAGTTGTAAGCTCCGAGGAAATTGATTTCAGCGGCAAAGAGAAAATATCGCTAAAAGTAAATGATGAATTGCGTCAGAATTCGAATCTTAACAAAATGATTTTTTCTCCTATTGAAATTGTAAAATACATTTCTTCCAAAATGACATTGGAAAAGGGAGATTTAATCTACACCGGCACACCGAAAGGAGTAAATAAAGTTGCAAGAGGAGATAAACTTTTCGCTGATATTGAAAATATTGGTAAATTAGAAGTTGAGATTAAATAATTTACATTCAAATATTTATCATAAAAAAGAGGTGAAAAATGAATATTGACAAAATCAGTGAATTGCTCGGGGGTGAAGCCGATTATTTGTTAAATTATAAGGCAAAGTTTCCTAAGGAAAATCTTACACTTCCTTCGGCGGACGTTGTGGATAACGTCTTTTATCATTCCGATAGAAACGTTAATGTATTAAAAAATTTAGCTTGGATTCACGGAACAGGAAGATTGGCAAACACAGGTTACCTTTCCATTCTTCCGGTTGACCAAGGAATTGAACATACTGCAGGTGCATCGTTTGCCCCGAATCCGGAATATTTTGATCCGGAGAATATTGTTAAACTTGCTATCGAAGGAGGCACAAACGGCGTTGCTTCAACCTTAGGCGTTCTGGGAATGGTATCGAGAAAATACGCTCACAAAATTCCTTTTATCGTTAAATTAAATCACAACGAACTCCTTACTTATCCGATGAAATATGATCAGATTATGTTTGCAGGCGTTGAGCAGGCTTATGATTTGGGCGCAGCGGCTGTAGGCGCTACAATTTATTACGGCTCGGAAGAAAGCAGCAGACAAATTGTAGAAGTAAGCGAAGCTTTCCAATATGCACACGAACTCGGGATGGCTACTGTTTTGTGGTGTTATCTTCGTAATCCCGCTTTCAAAGCTGATAAAGATTATCATGTTGCTTCCGATTTAACGGGACAAGCCAACCATCTCGGCGCAACGATTGAAGCCGATATAGTTAAGCAAAAACAACCTGAGAATAACGGCGGGTTTATCGCTTTGAATTTCGGCAAAACCAATCCCAAGATGTATGAAGATTTAAATTCCGATCACCCGATTGATTTGACACGCTATCAGGTAATTAATTCCTACATGGGGAAAGTAGGTTTGATTAACAGCGGCGGAGCTTCGGGCGATAACGATTTAGCTCAAGCGGTTAGAACTGCCGTAATTAATAAACGTGCCGGCGGAATGGGCTTAATTTCCGGACGCAAAGCTTTCCAAAAACCAATGAAGGAAGGCGTTGAAATCTTGAATGCAATTCAGGATGTTTATTTGAGCGAGGATGTTACTATCGCATAATGTTTTTTTGAAAGTTTTGCAAAAAGTTAATTCTTTGTTTTAACTAATAGAGCGAAACTTTAACGAAAATTTTATTGCGGAATTTTCTTTTATTATTTACTCAAGGCATCTCTTTTTAGGGATGCCTTTCTTATTATCCGATAAATTGTTAAATTAAATATCAACAAAGGATAAGTCTCGTGGAAAAGAGTTCCGAAAATAAATACAAAACTCCCGAATGGCATGATTCGGCAAATAAAGATAAGTTTGCCGTGAAAATTGTTGCCGCCGAACCGGTAAGCAAATCGGCTGAAAAAGTTAATCTCCAAGAAAAAAAATCAAGAGAAATTAAAATTGAAGAGCTTGTTGAGAAAATATTAAAAAAAGATAGAGCCGCTCTTGCGCGGGCAATAACTTTAGTGGAAAGTAACTCCGAACAGCACTACGAAAAATCGAAACAGCTCCTTGAAAAAATTCTTCCATTCTCGGAGAAATCAATAAGGATAGGTGTAAGCGGAATTCCGGGCGCCGGCAAAAGTACGCTTATCGAATCTCTCGGACTTTATCTGATTTCTCTCGGACATAAAGTTGCCGTGCTTGCGGTTGACCCGAGCAGCTCAATTACCAAAGGAAGCATTCTCGGAGATAAAACACGAATGGAGCGTTTGTCTCGCGAACCGAATTGCTTTATTCGTCCTTCTCCCGCAGGCGGAACACTCGGCGGCGTTACAAGAAAAAGTCGTGAAACAATGATGCTTTGCGAAGCCGCCGGATATGACGTAATTATTGTTGAGACTGTCGGAGTTGGACAGAGTGAAATTGCCGTTCGTTCAATGGTCGATTTTTTCCTTCTTCTTATGGTTGCGGGAACAGGCGATGACCTACAGGGAATTAAAAAGGGAATAATAGAAATTAGCGATGCGCTTGTTTTTAATAAAGCCGACGGTGAAAATAAATCCCGCTCGAAAATAAGCGCCGAGGAATTCCGAAATGCGCTTCATTTTTTACGCCCATATACAAAAGGCTGGCGCCCTAAAGTTTTAACTTCTTCCGCTTTGAATAATGAAGGAATTGAGGAAATTTGGAAAACGATTGAAGAATTCGTTACACTTACAAAAAAGGAAGGAACTTTTGAAAAGAGGAGAAAAGAGCAAACTCTTGAATGGGTTTATTCTACAATAGAAAACGAACTTAAAAAACGTTTTTACTCCGCTCCGATTGTTAGAGAAAATCTTCCTAAGATAAAGTCCGGTTTATTAAATGGTGAAATTTTGCCTGTCGAAGCTGTTGAAAAATTAATTAAACTTTATTTCAACGAATAACGGGAGAAAAAGAAATGGATTACAAACAATTCGATTTCTATCAGAAGTTAAAAATACAAATCGGCGATTGGCTCAAAGAAAAAGAGAGTGAAGAATTCAAATGGAAAAAATATGTTGCGCTCATGCCGGACTGCTTCTATTTTGTTTCCGAATTAGCAGCCGATAATTCGCTAACCGTCCCGATTCGAGAAAAGCTGGCAAAGGCAATCGCTTATGTACTTTCCCCGTGGGATTTTTTACCTGAAGAGGTTGTCGGTCCCGCCGGATTTTTAGACGACATAACCGTTTGCGCCGTTATTCTAAATCAAGTTTTTGGCTATATTGATAAGGAGGTTCTGAGTAAATATTGGAAAAGAGATGAAAATTTAGATTCGCTCATCAGAGCTATTTTAAGTAACGCTGAAGATATGCTCGGAAAGGAATTATATGAGAAGATAATTTCAAAATTTTCGGAGTGATTTTTCCCTTTCCAACTTTTAATTTTAAATTAATCGGGGACAATTCTTCCAACAATTTCACCGATAAAAAAGGAAAATACGAATAGAATTATTGAGAAAGTTATTGTGTATTTTAACCCGAAATAAAAAACCATTACGGGAAGAATTTGAAGTTTAATTGCGCGGTTATACATGAAAACAGCAACCAGCTTATTCGTTATTCCGTGTTGTTTTAAATCATGTAAAAGAGGGAACCAAACATAAGAAGGTCCAACGGAAAGTATTCCCGCTACGGAAGTAATTATTACTGCTTTCAAACCGGAATTGTTGCCGAATATCTTTTTTGCCTTTTCCGGCGTAATGAAAAAAGCCGAAAGAAACATAAGAAGAAAAATTAACACTAAGTAAGGAGACAATTGTACCGTCATTTTCCAAAGTGAACTTGCCGATTTTGAGAAAAAATCATTATCAGTAAAATAAAGCACCAAATAGACGAGAACCATAAAAAGGGCGAGTAGTTTCGAGATTTTTCCTTCTTTTGAATTTTCTTCCCTATTTTTATTATTTACCATATACTTACTATTCCATTAATGATAATTGCCAAAAGGATTGATGCAAAAAAGGAGGCAAGATTCCTTACGAGAGCAAACTTTTTCCCGAAAAAATGAACCTCAACAGGAATCTGCACTATTCCCACGGTTACCCACGCCAGAAGAAAAGCAGTAATGGCAATTAAATTAACACCTTGCTTCACAAGTTCTCCTCCTATCACATAACTCCCTATCGGATTCCCGAACGAAATACTTCCGAGCAATGCTCCTGTTATTGAGTCAATTATTGAGTTGTTAATAAAAAGAGAGGAATAAAAATCAGAAGGGAGTAAATTTTGCAAGAGGGCAATAATTGAAAAAATTATAAAAATAATGTAGAGAGCAGAAGAAAATTGTTTCCATGTTTTTCTTAAAGCCTTCAATAGTTTATCGTTCGGTTTTTCCATTAAATTATAATTTCCAATTCGCCTGTGAAAGTCCGAAAAACTTGGTCCTTTCATCTTCTGTCATCTCAGCGATTTCAACGCTCATTTTAGTTGCTTTCCCTTTCAGAGCGGCTCCGAGTGAGTTTAAAATCATATCCCTTATTTCAACCGGGATTGTCAACATCGGGAGGACCAATGTAAATGAAACAGCTCCGGTTTCGTTATCCAATTTAATATCTCTCAGCATACCTAATTCATCAAGTGTGTTCGCAATTTCAGGATGCTCAACATTTTTCATTATCTGTTCAATTTCTTGTTGTGTAATGCTCATTAAGTTTACCTTTTTTTAATTTTAACAATTACCAAAATTAAGAAATATAAATTTGGAAATGAATAGGTGTTGCATTTAATAATAAGAAAATTTAACTTTGTGCTCATTTTTTTATTAATAAAAAAGAAAGTAGGTGAGTTAGTTGGTTGGTATCATCGTTCAAGAAAACGAGAATATTGACAGAGCTCTCAAGCGATTCAAAAAGAAATATGAAAGATCCGGCGTACTCAAGGAGTACAAGAAAAGAACTTTCTACACTAAGCCTTCAGTTGAAAAACGTATGACAAGAATCAAGGCTGAAAGAAGAATCGCTAAAGAAAACCGTTACAGAAAGTAATTTCGTTAAAAGGCTGCTGCAAAAGGCAGCCTTTTTTTGTCGGCATTTATTAAAGGAAAAAGCAAAAATAATGAAAAAAAAGTATTTTGATATGATAGTAATAATCATAATTGGAATTTTTCTAATAGGGCTTGATGTATTTGACTTACTTGAAAAATCTGCAAAATTTATGCTAATTCCAATTTTAGC
>CAYLYR010000044.1:0-12311 GCA_964387835.1 uncultured Melioribacter sp. | reverse complement strand
ATGACGGAATGGTTTTTTTCTTGCAATGACGGTGTTTTCGGGGATTGCTTCATCGTTGCGCTCCTCACAGCAATGATCGGATTTTTTTTAACTTTTGTCTTTTTACTTTAGTCTTTTATCTTTTAACCTTTAGAATTTCACTCAGCATTTCAAAATATTATTTACCCGAATTCAACTTGTTTCCCCATTATTTTAAGAAGTTTCTTATATTTCTAAGTTATATAAAAAAAGCTGGGAATTATTGTGCAAAAGGAAAAAGTTTTAGTTACTTCGGCGTTGCCGTACGCAAACGGACCGATACATTTGGGACATTTAAGCGGAGCTTATTTACCCGCTGATATTTATGTGAGATACAAACGTTTAAGAGGCGATGACGTTCTTTATGTTTGCGGCTCCGACGAACACGGCGTTCCTATTACAATAACTGCGGAAAAGGAAGGCGTAACGCCTCAAGTGATTATTGACAGATACCATAATTTAAATAAAGATGCTTTTGAAAAATTCGGGATGAGTTTTGATATTTACTCCCGCACAAGCCTTCCGACTCATCATAAAACCGCTCAAGAATTTTTCCTTAATTTTAACAAGCAGGGAATATTGAACGAAAAGAAAACCATGCAGTTTTTCGATGAAAAAGTAAAAATGTTTTTGCCGGACAGATATGTAGAAGGAACATGCCCGAAATGCGGATATGAAGAAGCTCGAAGCGATGAATGTGAAAAATGCGGAGCGTTATACGACCCCTCGGAGTTAATCAATCCGAAAAGTAAAATTACCGGAGAAACTCCTTCCCTTCGTGAAACTTCCCACTGGTATTTTCCCCTTGGTAAATTCCAGAAAAGACTTGAAAATTACGTTAAGGAAATGAGCGATAAATACGGCTGGAAAGACAATGTTCTGCAATACTGCAACAGTTGGTTTAAAGACGGATTAAGAGACAGAGCCGTAACCCGCGATTTGGATTGGGGTATAAAGGTTCCTTTGCCGAATGCGGAAGGAAAAGTGCTTTATGTTTGGTTTGAGGCTGTACTCGGTTATATTTCCGCTACAAAAAAACTGGGCGAGGAACGCGGAGAACCCGATTTATGGAAAAAGTATTGGCAAGATGAAGAAACCAAATATATCGCTTTTATTGGAAAAGATAACATAGTTTTCCACACGATTATTTTTCCCTCGATGTTAATGGCATGGAACGACGGAAACGATAATAAATATATATTGCCTCAAAATGTTCCTGCAAACGAATTTCTGAATTTTGAAGGAAAGAAATTTTCCAAATCACGGAATTGGGGAATTGACGTTCATGAATTTTTAGACATTTTTCCTCCCGACCCGCTTAGATACACACTTGCGGCAAATCTCCCGGAAAACAAAGACACCGATTTTTATTGGAAAGAATTTCAGGCAAGAAACAACAACGAGCTTGCCGACATTTTAGGAAATTTTGTTAACCGTACTTTTATCTTCGCTCACAAGCATTTTAACGGAGAAGTTCCCGAAAGAGAAAACTTATCCGAAATGGATTTGGGAATGTTGGAATTAATTGAAGCGGCGCCTGAAAAAATAGGCGCTCTAATCGAACGTTATAAATTAAAAGATGCCGTGCTTGAAATGATGAATATCGCCCGCGCCGCAAATAAATATTTTAACGACTCGGAACCGTGGAAAACAGTTAAAACGGATAAACAAAAAGGGGCGAATACTATTAACATTTGCCTTCAAACAATTTACACACTTGCCGAACTCTTTTATCCCGTAATTCCTTTTTCGGCGGAAAAATTATTCAAAATGCTTAACGCCGAGCCGACCGATTGGTATGATGCCGGGAAAGGAAAATTGGCAGTCGGGACAAAGTTGAACAAAGGTGAGATTTTGTTTACCAAAATTGATGATAAGGAAATAGAAGCTCAGACTAATAAGTTGAAAGAGCCTGAAAAAGACAAAGAAAAGTTTGATGAAATCATCACGATAGATGATTTTGCAAGGGTAAAACTGAGAAGCGGTAAAATCTTAGAAGCGGAAAAAATAAAGAAAAGTGAAAAGTTACTGAAACTGCAGGTTCGCATAAAAGGTGAAACAAGACAGGTTGTAGCCGGAATCGGGAAGTTTTATTCTCCCGAGGAACTCGTCGGGAAAAATATAATTCTCGTTGCAAATTTAAAGCCTGCAAAATTATTCGGAATAGAATCTCAGGGAATGATACTTGCCGTTGAAGATGAAGCGGGAAAATTAAACGTAATAGATTTACCGGAAAATGTTCTGCCGGGAACGGAAGTACGTTAGTAAAAATGAATAAAAAGGAACGCTCAAAAAAAAACAAAACGCTGGTTTTATCGGAGGCGGAAATTAAAAAATATTGCGGGGAAACAATTCAGCCGAAAAGAAAAATGACCGTAAGGGAGATTGAGGATAAAACAATCTTCGGTGATTTTTTTGAAGCTGCAAAATATCTTCCGGAGAAATTCGTCGATCTGCTTTTTATCGATCCGCCTTACAATATGAATAAAAAATTTAATTCCGTAAAATTTGCTCGAACCGGAGTTCAAGAATATTCGGAATATCTTGATAAAGTGATTGCGTCGGTTTTCCCTACGTTGAAAGATACGGCATCGGTTTATCTCTGCGGCGATTGGCGTTCCTCGATTTCAATTCCGCTTGTGCTTGAAAAATACTTTATTCTCAGAAACCGTATTACGTGGGAAAGAGATAAAGGACGCGGAGCAAAACACAATTGGAAAAACAACTCCGAGGATATTTGGTTCGCTACCGTTTCCGACGATTATTTTTTTAATCCGGATGCGGTTAAGCTGCGCCGCAGAGTTATTGCTCCCTATCGCAATGAAAAAAGGGAACCAAAAGATTGGATTAACAGTAAAAACGGGAGTTACAGATTGACATATTCTTCTAATATTTGGAACGATATTTCAATTCCGTTTTGGTCAATGCCGGAAAATACCGATCACCCTACTCAGAAGCCGGAGAAACTTTTGGCAAAAATAATTTTATCCGGTACGCGCGAAAATGATTTCGTCTTTGATCCGTTTGTCGGTTCGGGTACAACCAGCGTTACCGCGAAGAAGTTAAAGAGAAAATTTCTCGGGATTGAAATGGACGAAGAATTTGCAGCTCTTACGGAAAAAAGATTGGAGATAGCGGAAACAAACAAAGAAATACAAGGATATGGCGACGGAGTTTTTTGGGAAAGAAACTCGTTCCCGTATAAAAAATAAAATTAGTTTTTTGCAAAAAATATTTGATAATCAGGAGACATGAAATGGTAAAAGTTTTGTTTAAAATCGGATTCATCCTTTCGCTGCTGTTCGTAAGTTCGGGATTTGCTCAGCACAAGGACATCGTACTATCGAAATACGATGTGGGAAAAGTAACAATGGGAGAATTTGAAAAAGAGTACGCTAAATCCGTAGGCGGTATTGAAAAGGCAAAAAAAGATTCAATAAAAAATTATAGAGATTTCTTGAAATTATATACGGATTACAAACTTAAACTTCGTAATGCGTGGGTTCGCGGTTATGATAAAGATCCGGAATTGAGTAAAGAGTACAACGACTATTTAAAACAAATCGGTGAAAGCTACATAGTTGAGAAAAAAATTGTCGAACCGGCTCTGAAAAAAATGTATGAAAGAAGTAAAGAGGAAATAAGAATAAGTCATATCTTAATCAGAACGGATAATAAGCCGGAAAGAGCTGCGGAGGCGTTAGCGCTTTCTTTAATAAAAAGATTGAAAAAAGGGGAGAGTTTTGATTCCCTTTGCAAAAAATACAGCGAGCACACATTTACCAAAAACGACGGCGGAGACCTTTACTACATTACGGCGGGACAAATTTTAGTTCCGATTGAAGATGCAATGTATGCAACAAAGGTCGGAGAAGTTTACCCGAAACCGGTAAAAACTTCGTACGGTTTTCACATCATAAAGGTTACCGACCGCAAACCGAGAAAATATAAAATTAAAGCAAGCCATATTTTAATTAAGATTAAAAAGGTAAACGGAAAATTGGATACGGCAGCCGCAAAGGCTAAAGCCGATTCCATTTACCAAAAGCTGATGGCGGGAGCGGATTTTGCCGAGATGGCAAAGAAATATTCCGATGATAAAGGAAGCGCCGTTAAAGGAGGAAATCTCGGATATTTTGAAAGAAGAATGATGATTAAGCCTTTCGACGAGGTGGCGTTCAACTTAAAGAAAGGTGAAATAAGCAAGCCTGTTGAAACGAAATTCGGTTTCCACATAATAAAAGTTACCGACATTGTTCCTCTGCCGCCTTTCGATAAAATGAAAGATAAACTATTGAAGCGCTATGAACAGACAAGGAAAAAGTCGGATTATGAAAAATATGTAAAAGAAATGAAAAATAAGTTTCACTTCTTCGAGAACGACTCCTTGCTGAAAGTTATCGGCGCGAAAGCAAAGGATTATAAATTTGAAGAGGACGTTAAGGAAAAAGCGATTATTAAAGACAACTTGAATAAATCGGTTTTTAGAATCGATAATGTTTCTGCCGTTTTAGATACGGTTATTAATTACGGATTGTCGAACGAGGAATTCAAGGGAAAAAATCTTACTTTTAAAAATTTACAAAAAGCCGCTGAAAAAGTTGCCGAGAAGTTTCTCTTCTCCAAAGAAGCGGAAATGTTAGCCCAAAGTGATTCCGCATTTAAAGCATTAATGAACGAATATAAAAACGGTTTGCTCGTTTTCAAAATACAGCAGGAGGATATTTGGGATAAGTTGAAAATCGATTCCACACAGCTGAAAAAAATGTATGAGGAGGAGAAAAGTAAACTTGTAACTCCCAACGAAGTTGAGTTTGACCAAATCTATTCACGAGTTGATACATTGATTACAAAGATTTATAAAGAGTTAATAAACGGAACAAGAACATACGATGAGATTGCCGATTCGGTTTCCAAGGAGATGAATCACAATCCTAAAAGCCCGCTCAAATTCCGCCCCAACATAAAATTAAAAGCGGAAACAAACGCAATAACCGAAGCGGCTTTCGGACTGGAAAAACCGGGTGATTTCTCAGCTCCTATCGGAGTAGGGAAAATGTGGGGAATAGTTAAGTTACTTAAAAAATCCCCGTCTCGAGTAAAAACTTACAAAGAGGCTCTTCCGGAATTAATGAGCCAATATCAAGATAAGGAGACTAAAAGATTAAGAGACGAGATGAATAAAAATTTGGAAAATATTTATCACGTAAAATTTTATTATGACGAATTACAAAAAGCATATAAACCTAACGAAGATTAGTCTTTCGTTTTCGTTGACTCTCCTTTTGTTGGCGACTTCGGGCTGCGGCGGAAAAAAATCGCCGCCGCCTAAAGCGCTGGCTTCGGTTGACGGTAAAGCGCTGACCGATAATTATCTTGAGGCGATTAAGGAGGCTCATTCTTTCTCCGATTCGGAAAAGAAAAAGATAGTTAACGGATGGATAGAAGATGAAATTTTTAAAAGTGAAGCTGAATCCGAAGGTTTGCTTGAAAGTAAAACGTTTAACGTCCTTTCCGAAGAAAGTAAAAGCGAGCTTGCCAAAGCGTTATTATTAAAGAAGTTTTTCGATACTGTTGACGAAAGTGTTTCCGAAAGTGAAATTAATAATTACTACAAAGAGCATAGCGGTGAATTTTTATTACCTGAAGACATCTACTTAATCGATGCTGCACAATCGGAAGATTTTGCGGCGTTGCTGCATTTTAGAGAAAAAGCAATATCGGACGGTTGGAAAAATGCCGTAGAAGAAAATCGTAAGGTTGAGATAATTCCCAACAGTAAAGTTAAACCGGACGAAGTAAGAGCGGGCGAGTTTAGAAATTTACTCTTATCGATTGGATACGGTAAAATTTCTCCCGTTATAAAAAAGGAAGGAAAAACTTTTATTCTATTTAAGATAAAAAAGATTTTACCAAAAGGAACAACGGCTGATTTGATTGATGTTAGAGATGTTATCACGGATAGAATTAAACTGCAGAAAAAAATCATTGCATATGAAAAGTATAAAGAAGAATTATTTTCCAAACATAAAATTGAGATTTACGGAGATTTAAATGAATAAAAAAATATTGGTGCTGTTTTCCTTTCTTTTTCTCGGAACTATTTTCGCACAGGAAGTAATCGATAAGATTGTTGCCGTTGTGGATAACGAGATAATCTTAAAATCGGAACTTGACGTAAGAGCCGCTTACGTTGCCGCACGAAGTAATTTATCACCCACCGATCCGGTGTTGCGCCGTAAAGTTTTAGATCAAATGATTGATGAAAAATTGCTCTATGTTCAAGCGCAGCTCGATTCCATTCAAGTCAGCGATGAACAAGTAGATCAGCAGCTCGACAGACAGATGAGTTATTTTATTCAACAGTACGGCTCCAAAGAACGCGTAGAACAAGTTTACGGAATGAGCATTAGTCAGATTAAACGGGAATTTAGAGACGATGTAAAAAAAGAATTGATGGCTCAAATGGTTCAGCAGAAAAAGTTCAGTAATGTTGACGTAACACGCCGTGAAGTTTTGGAGTTTTATAAGGAATACAAAGATTCGCTCGGATTAATTCCCGAAAAATTAACTCTTTCTCACATCTTTATTAATCCGCAGAAAAGCGAACGCTTGAAGAAAAAAGCAAGAGAGAAAGCGGAGATGATTCTCGATTCGCTAAAGCATGGGGGAGACTTTGCCGAGCTTGCTAAAAAATATTCCGATGACCCCGGAAGCGCTGCCAACGGCGGCGACCTCGGTTGGGCTAAACGCGGCGTTTTCTATCCGGAATTTGAAGCCGCTGCTTTCGCATTAAAAAAAGGAGAACTTTCGGGAGTAGTCGAGTCGCCAGTCGGGTTTCATATTATTCAATTATTAGATAGACGCGGCGAAGCTATTAACGCCCGTCATATTTTGATTAAGGTAAAGAGCGATGACGAAGCCGATTTAAAAGCCATTGAACTATTAACCGACATAAGAGACAGTATTATTCAGAAAAAAAATACATTTGCATATTATGCCAAAAAATATAGCGATGATAAGGAATCGGCGAAGTTCGGAGGGAAACTCGGAACTTTTGAAGTAAGCAAAGTTGATAAGCAAACGCTTGACGCCGTTTACAAATTGAAAGAGGGCGAGATAAGTTATCCTAAACGTTTGGATATTAACAGAATGGTTTACGGTTATCAAATCGTCAGATTGGATAAACGCGTGAAGCAGCATAAGCCGGACCCCGAAAAAGATTTTGATGATATTAAGCAGCTTGCAATTCTGAAAAAGAAACAGGAACTGTATCAGAAGTGGCTGAAGGAAATTAAGAGTAAGATTTACTGGGAAGTGAGGATTTAATTGGGAAATAAAGATGTTGATTTGGTAAAAAAATTAAATGACCAGAGCGAAAAACTCTATGCCGAAATAGGTAAAGTAATTGTCGGGCAGGAAGATGTAATTGAGAAACTTCTGATTTCATTGCTCGCGGGCGGGCATTCACTTCTCGTAGGCGTTCCGGGATTGGCTAAAACGTTAATCATAAAAACGTTTTCCGAGATTCTCGATTTATCGTTTAACAGAATTCAGTTTACTCCCGACTTAATGCCTGCCGATATTACGGGAACGGAAGTGTTGGAGAATAATCAAAGCACGGGACAGAAGGAATTCCGTTTCATTAAAGGACCGGTTTTTGCCAATGTAATTCTTGCCGATGAAATAAACAGAACTCCGCCTAAAACTCAGTCGGCGCTTCTCGAAGCGATGCAGGAGCATCAGGTTACCGCTTCAGGCAGAACATTTGAATTACCCGAACCATTTTTTGTTTTAGCAACACAAAACCCAATTGAGCAGGAAGGAACTTATCCGCTGCCTGAAGCCCAGTTGGACAGATTTATGTTTAATCTATGGCTTGATTACCCAAACGCCGAAGATGAAATAGAAATTGTAAAGAGGACAACGGTTACTCAAAAATATGAGATTAACAAAATAATTTCAGCGGAACAACTGAAAGAATATTCCGAACTTGTGCTGCGGGTTCCCGTTTCCGAAAAGATAATCGGCGCTGCCGTAGCGTTAGTCGGGAAAACACGCACTTCAAAGAACGACGATGAAACTTTACACAAATGGATTCAGTGGGGAGCCGGACCGAGAGCTTCGCAGTATTTAATTTTAGCGGCTAAAACCAGAGCAATTATTAACGGACGTTACACTCCCAATCTCGATGACTTGAAAGCCGTTGCGGTTCCTGTTCTTCGCCACAGAATTATTCCGAGCTTCAGCGCGGAAGCCGAGGGAATTTCATCCGAAGATATTGTGAACTATATTTTAAATGATTTGAATTTATGAAGATAAAAATATTCTCTCTTTTGTTTATTTCCGGATTGCTTTTTTTTGCCGGATGTAATAATGAAAAAACAAAAATTGTTGAAACAAAAAAAACGGAACAACCGAAGTTAAATGAATACGGACTGAACGCCGATTCATTAATTGAGCATGACGGTGTTGTATTAAAGCGGCAGAACTTCTCCGATATTTTGCTTCCCTTCGGCGTAGGCTACAAAAAGATTTTGGAACTTTCCGATTCAAGTAAAAAATTTTTCGACGTAAGAAAAATTCGTCCCGGCGCTGATTATTCCGCTTTTACAACAATGGATAGCACTAAAAAATTAAAGTATTTTGTTTATGAGATAGACAGGACAAAATATGTTGTTTATGACTTCCGTGATTCTGCAATTGCAGTTCATCGTGGAGAAAAGGAAATAACAAAGAAAGAAAAGCGAGCCGGCGGAATTGTGAAAGGTTCTCTTTGGAGCACAATGCAGAGTTTAGGATTAAGTCCCGTTATTGCAATAAAAATGAGTGAAATACTTGCCTGGCAGATTGACTTTAATGCCGTTCGTAACGGTGATAAATTTAAAGTAATATATGATAACAATTATATTGATGATGAATTTATCGGAACGGGAATTATTAAAGCCGTAATGTTTGAACATATGAAAACTCCTTACTATGCATTTCGCTTTCGAGAAGGAAACGATATCGATTATTACGATTTGGACGGCGGAAGTATGAGAAAGCAATTTTTGAAAGCTCCCCTTAAGTTTACAAGAATTTCATCAAGATTTTCAAGGCACAGATACCATCCGATTCTTCATATTTACAGACCGCATCTCGGAATTGACTTTGCTGCGCCGATTGGAACTCCCGTACAATCCGTGGGAGATGGAGTTGTAGTAGAAGCGAGACGAAGAGGCGGCGCCGGAAGATTTGTAAAGATACGTCATAATTCGACTTACTCGAGCGGTTACATGCACCTTTATAAATACGGAAAGGGAATTCGTCCGGGCAAGCACATTCAACAAGGCGACATCGTAGGATATGTCGGCAGCAGCGGTTTATCGACAGGTCCGCATCTCGATTTCAGGTTTTGGAAAAACGGCAGATTGGTTAATTATCTAACTCAAAAGTTTCCTCCGTCTAAACCTGTAAAAGAGAAATATATGAAAAGTTTTATAGCCTTTCGTGAATCAATGAAAAAGGAGCTTGATTCTATTCCTTATCAAAACACACTTGAAGGAGACGAATAGTTTAATAATAAGAAATTCCGACTGTCGTATTTGCGACATTTCAAGAGGTCTTTTTTTTGTATTATTGTTCAAAATAATTTATTTTATAAAAATTTGAAAAAAGAGAGGAATTAAAAATGGTTGAAGTTGGGAAAAAAGCGCCGCAGTTTACTCTTCCCGAAACAAACGGCGGGAAAGTTTCTCTTGCCGATTTTAAAGGGAAAAAGGTAGTACTCTATTTTTATCCGAAAGATAACACTTCCGGTTGTACAAAGGAAGCATGCGGATTTAGAGATGTTTATCCTGAATTTCTGCAAAACAATACTGTTATCATTGGGATTAGTAAGGATTCGTGTGAATCTCATCTGAAATTTATGCAGAAACATGAACTCCCCTTTTTACTGCTATGCGACGAAGAGCATAAGGTAATGGAAAAATATGGGGTTTGGGTTGAAAAAAGTATGTACGGAAAAAAATATATGGGTACGGAGCGGGCTACCTTTATCATTGATGAGAAAGGTAAAGTAAAAAAGATTTTCAGGAAAGTTAAGGTTGCAAAACATATCGAAGAAGTAAAAAAAGCGTTGGCGGAATAATGCCGCGAGTTTACATTACAAGGCGGGAAGTTTTCAGCGCAGCTCACAGATTGTTCAATCCCGAATGGAATGAAAAAAAGAATGATGAGATTTTCGGGAAATGTAACAATTACTACGGACACGGACATAATTACACGCTCGAAGTCGTTATCGCCGGCGAGCCTGACGCTGAAACCGGTTATCTGCTTGATTTGAAAATACTGAAAAAGATAATCAGAAAAAATGTGATTGATAAAATTGATCACAAACATCTGAATTTTGATGTCGAGTTTCTCAAAGGAAAAAATCCTACTGCGGAAAATATTGCAATCGGAATTTGGAATGAACTAAAAGATAAAATCCCTTCGGGGGAGTTGTATTCTGTAAAGATTTATGAAACGGAGAATAATTATGCCGAATATAAAGGAGAATGAAATTAACATAGATAAAGTTTCCGGACTAATTGAATCGCTTTTAGGCGAAGTTGGAGAAAATCCGGAACGAGAAGGACTTGTCAGAACGCCTTACAGAGTTGCAAAAGCGTATGAATTTTTAACTCACGGTTATCGCGCTAACTTGGACGAAGTTATTAACGGAGCTGTTTTTGAAGAAGACCACAACGAAATGGTTGTTGTGCGGGACGTTGACATGTACAGTATGTGCGAACATCACATGCTTCCTTTTTACGGAAAAGTTCATGTGGCTTATATCCCGAACGGTAAAGTAATCGGATTGAGCAAGATTCCGAGAATCGTTGAAATTTACGCGCGCCGGCTTCAGATTCAGGAAAGAATGACAAAGCAAATTGCCGATACTCTGATGGATGTTCTGCAGCCGGAAGGTGTCGGAGTAGTAATTGAAGCTTATCACATGTGCATGATGATGCGGGGAATTCAGAAACAAAACTCATTTACTATTACAAGTGCAATGCGCGGAGTTTTTATGGATGACTCGAAAACGCGCAATGAGTTCATGGGTTTAATTCGCTTAAGAGAGCCGAATGACAAGTAAGCAGAGTGCGGTTTTAATTACAGGAGCCGGTAGCGGAATAGGGCGCGAGCTGGCTCTCAAGCTAAATGATTCCGGAAAGTTTGTGATTCTTGCCGGACGAAGAGAAGAAAAACTTTTAGAGACAAAAGAGAGACTTGCAAATAAAGAGAACTCCGAAATATTTACACTTGATTTACAAAACACCACTGCAATAGAGAATTTTGCCGATGCGGTTTCGGATAAATTTTTCGTATCAACGCTTATTAATAATGCGGGAGCAACGGTTTTTAAAACAGTCGCTGATACTATTGAAAAAGAGGTCGAGGAAATTATCGGCGGAAATTTGACCGGGACTATTCTGCTGACAAAACATTTTCTCCCCGCTATGATAAAAAAGAGAAAGGGAAAAATAATTAACATTCTCTCCGTTGCGGCAAATACCGTTTTTACAAGAAGCGGAATATATTCGGCTTCAAAAGCGGGGCTGCTTGCTTTTGCTAATGTGCTGAGAGAAGAAATAAGAGAATTTAATGTTTCCGTAACTAACGTATTGCCCGGCGCAACGTCAACTCCCATTTGGGGAAAAGATGCGCTGGATAAATATTCCGATTTGATGATGCAGCCTTCCGATGTTGCTGAAATCATAATCAGCTCAACGTTTAATAAATCTTCGGCGGTCGTTGAAGAGTTGGTTGTTCGCCCGATTACAGGAGACATCAAGTAAAAGTTTATAAATAAAAATCTTAAGTATTGATAATATAGAGCTTATTCGTTTTCTCTTTCGTCAACTCTGCAAATAGTTCTCAGCTCGCAGTAATTGCAGACAAGCTTTTCCCGTTCGTTTAATAAACTCGGCTCAAACCTTCCCGAAACGATATTGTTGTAGTATCCTTCAATCTTAGTTAAGGAAGTTTCAATAAGATTTTTTAGGCTCTCACTCTTTACTTCGGGACTTAATTTTTTCTTCCCTTTTGTCCCGGAATATATTTCCTTTTTCCCAAAGTCATTATCGTTAAACTTTAATGAATATATATTCATTTTACCGGGTTCAAAACCGGGACCTAATAATTCTTCCGCGGCAAACATATAAACGGGAAGCTGTAAATCTATTCCCTCTTCGAGATTTTTATTTTTTACTTTTAATGCGCCGGTTTTATAATCGACAATTGAGATAAAATTTTTATTAAGTTCA
>CAYLYR010000043.1:0-12396 GCA_964387835.1 uncultured Melioribacter sp. | reverse complement strand
CAGCCCCGATTCTCGGGGCTTCGCAATGACGGAATATTTTTCTTCGCAATGACGGTTCTTTTTTTTCGTTATTATCAACATCGGGATTTTATCCACAATCTTTATTAGTAATCTTTATAGTATTATATATTTAAAAGAAAATAAAAACAATAATAAGAGTGTTAATATGTTGATAACCCGTTTATACTTTTGTTTTGTACCAAATTTTAAGTTTTCAGTATGTCGGTAATTGTGGATAACTTTTCTTTAACTATGAGTTATACGGCTTTTTCTTTTATCTGCAAGTTATCAACAATTTAAAATCGCTTTATCCACAAGTTATAAACACATTGATAGAAGTATTTGGACCTTTCGCTAATGTTATTAAAAAAACTTACAAACAAATGATATTTTTCCATCAATAAATTTTTGCATAGAGGAAATTAATTTAACAAGTTGGAAATTCGATTTTTAATAATATGAGAAGAAAATTATAAATTCTAAAGTCAATAATGATAAAGTTGTGGAACGCCTTACAGCTCTTTGGGCGTTTAATGAAGCGGCTTTCGGTGGAATTCTTCACGGTCTTCATCTTCCCGTAACGGGGTTATTTATCGGCGGTCTTTCCGTAATTATAATATCATTAATCGGTTATTATTCCTCAACCCGAAAAACGTTAATCAAATCGATGTTAATTGCCGCAACCGTTAAATTTATTGTGGCTCCTTATACTCCGATTAACGCATATTTTGCCCTTTTCATTCAAGGCGGACTCGGTTCTTTATTATTTGCTTCGAGTGTTGGTTATAAAAAAGCCGCATTTTCTCTTGCCGTAATTACGTTGCTTATTTCATCTCTGCAGCGGATTATTATTTACACTGTCGTTTTCGGTTTAACTCTCTGGGATTCGATAAATCTATTTTATGATTTTGTAATAAAGCAGCTTTATCTTCAGAATACTTTTTTGGGTGAATTAAATTTCAGTTGGTTTATAGTTCTTTTTTACATTTTTCTCCATTTGATTGCGGGAATATTAATAGGAGTTTTTTCCGCTCGTCTCCCTGAAAAGTTAGAAAAAGTTCATCGAGAACAATTTACGATAGGGAAAGAAAATATTCAGCTTAATTCACAAATTAAGAAAGGAAAAAAAAGGAAAAGTTTTGCGAGAAAGCCGTCCGTTTTAATTATTTTATTTATATCGATTGTTATGATAATTATCTCGTACATATTTCCCGAAGCGGATAAAAAAAGCGGAGAGAAAATTTTAATAATGCTGGTTAGGTTTATTTCGATACTGATTATTTGGTATTTCCTTTTTCTGCCGATTATTACAAGGTTTCTGAAAAAACAGTTGGGAAAAACAAAAGTCAAATATGGAAAGGAAATTGAAAATATCATTTCGGAATTTCCATCGATAAAAAACATTGTTTTTAAGAGCTGGAAGATGGCAAAAGAAGATAAAACGATTCGCAAAACAGGCAACTTCTTTTTTTACATAATAGCATTTATAATTTTTTCGGGTATCGATGGTGAAGAGAGATAATATTTTTGTTTTAACGGGGAAAATCCGAACCGGAAAAACAACCGCCGCAATAAAATGGGCGAAAGGAAAAAACGCCGCGGGAATTGTTCAGCCTGTAATAGAAGGCAAAAGATTTTTTATAGATTTAACAACCGAAGAAAAATTCGGTTTGACCGCCGAGAGAGGTGATGAAACAATTGTTGTCGGCAATTATATTTTTTCGGCAGAGGCGTTTTTACGCGCAAGAAATATTCTATCATCTGCAATTAACTCCGATTCCGAATGGATAATTATTGATGAGTTCGGGAAGCTTGAAGTTAATAATAGCGGACTTGAACCAACCGTATCGGAATTAATAAAAATAGTGAGAAGCGAGTCGAAAAAAAAACTACTTATTATAATAAGAGATTATCTTTTAGAGGAATTTTTAGAAAGAGAAAATTTATCTCGCATTGATGTTTTCATTATCAACTCTCCCGAAAAACTTTTTTATATTTAAAAGTTATAATTGAAATTATTTATTACAAATAAATAAGGCTTATGGCTGACAACGATTTAATAAAAACGCTGATTTTATTGGCTGTTATCAATGTTCTGATAGCTGTAGCCTATTTATTAAAGAAGATAAAACGGCTGCCCGATTCCATTCCGAGAAAATTTTTACACGTAACGGCAATTTCCGCAGCCGGTTATAGTTTTGTTGCAATCTCCGATTATCTTTACTTGGCGGCTATCGGAATACTGATTTTACTCGGCAATTACGGAATGTATAAGAAAGAAGTTTTTGAGAAAAATAAAAAAGGAGAAAAAAATCTTGGAGTTTTCTTCGTTCCCGTTTCCTACTTAATTTTTGTTTTTACGTTAAACGAACATCGTGAAATAGCAATGTTTTCAATGTTTATTATGGCTTTCGCTGATGCCGGCGCTGCATTGGTCGGCGAGTTTCTTCCCGTTGCTCCATATACGTTGGGGAACTCCCGCAAAACATTATCGGGTTCTCTTGCTTTTGCTTTTATCACTTTACTTCTTTTGAATCTGTCCCTTTTTTTTACAGTTGACGGAAAAATTTTCTTGTCCGTTGAGCCTATTTTTAAGGTCTGGATTTTCCTTCTCTTTTCCACTTTAATTTTAACCGTTATCGAAGCGCTTTCTACAAAAGGGTTTGATAACATTGCCGTTCCGATAGTAAGCGCATATTTCTTTATTCTTTTTTATGCGCATCCGCTTTCGGTTTCACCCGTAGGATTGTTTTACGGAATACTTCTCGCTTCGGCTTTATTGTATGTTTCGTTTAAGTTTAAGTTTTTAACTCCCGACGGAGCTTTTGCGGCGTTTGTAATCGGTTCTTTAATTTTCGGATTCGGCGGACTGAAATGGAGCGTACCGCTCTTAACTTTTTTTATTTTATCTTCGCTCCTTTCAAAGTTAAAAAAGAATAATAATTCCGATGCTTTTGAAAAAGGAGATAACCGCGATGCTTTTCAGGTTTTGGCAAACGGCGGAGTCCCTGTTGTTCTTCTTGCTGTTAATCTTATTCATCCCGATGCGATTTACTTTGTCCTTTATTTGGTTGCGCTTGCCGCTTCGATGGCGGATACTTGGGCTACCGAAATAGGGAATATTAAAGAGAGAGAAACATTTTGGATTTTGAATTTTCAACCGGTTTCTCAAGGAATGTCGGGAGGAATAAGTCTCGGCGGAACGTTAGGCGGAATTACGGGCGCGGCGCTTCTCTCTCTTTCCGGAATGCCTTGGATAAATTATTACCCGCAGCTTATTTTTCTTTTGGTAACGTTGGCGGGAGTAATCGGAATGTTAATTGATAGTATTCTCGGCGCGACCGTACAAAGAAAAAATCGTTGTGTTGTTTGCGGGAAAAAAACGGAAAAAAGCATTCACTGCGGAAAAGAAACGGAATTTTCAAGCGGGTTGAAATCGATTAATAATGATATGGTAAACTTTCTTTCGGCGTTGGCTGTTGTAATCATCGTTTATTTTATTTTAAGGTAATAAATGAAAAGAGTATTTTTTATATTAGCGCTGTTTTCCTCGTTCGTTTTGGGACAAAGCAATTCCAAATTACTTTCCTCGGCTCTTAAGTTATATTCCGAAGGTAAATATCTCGAAACGGTTCAAACGCTCGAAACAATTAATCCTGATAAAATCAGAAGCGAAGATAGCCAAGCTGCGTATTATTACTATGAGGGAAAAGCTTTTATCGAATTAAAGGAAAGAAACGCTGCGATTTTTTCTTTGGAGTACTTAATTAACAATCTTAAATCATCTTCTTTACGGGAAGACGCTCTTTATGATTTGGGTAAATTTTACTACGAAATAGAAGATTTTGAGGAAGCGTTAAATACATTTAAAACGTTAACCGATGAATATTCATACGATAGA
The DNA here is from genome assembly GCA_964387835.1 of uncultured Melioribacter sp. GTDB lineage: Bacteria > Bacteroidota > Ignavibacteria > Ignavibacteriales > Melioribacteraceae > WGAL01. Next base: position 8,495 of record CAYLYR010000043.1, on the reverse strand, counting down.
TATTACGGAACGGCTCTCTTTTGGGCGGGACAATCAGCCGCGCAGCTTGATTATTTTGAAGAAGCGCGCGATTATTATCTCGATGCTATTTCGATGAGCGCTACAAATAAATTTTTAGTGGAATCAATTTACTCGGTGGCTAAACTTTTTGAAAAAAATAAAAAATACGAAGATGCAATATCGTACTATGACGAACTCCTTTCCTATTACTCTAATTCCAAATTTGCTCCATTTGCCCAACTGCGAATAGGAAAAAGTTATTTTCATCTTGGCGATTACGATAATGCCATTCTCGAACTTACCGAGCCGAGAATAAAAAAATTGCCTCGCGATATGCAGCTTCAGGCGCGCTACTATATTGCCAATTCATACTTTCGTAAGGAAGAGTACGACAAAGCTCTTGATATTTATCAGGACTTACTTAAAAAATTTCCGGGAGAAGAAGAATCGAATAGGATAAGATTTAATGAAGCGTGGATTAATTTTCAAAGCGGAATGTTCGAGGAATCTTACCGTATTTTTAATTTGCTCTCCAAATTGGCGGAAGGAAAGATTGCGGAGGAATCGCTTTATTGGTCTGCCGAAGCTAAGCGCTACAACGGTGAAATAAGTTTGGCGGAATTGATATACAAACGTTTTCTTAAGCTCTATCCTTCTTCCGAGTTCGTGAGTAATGTTAAATTTAATCTTGCCGTTATTGAGTTTGAACGTAAAAATATTGATAAGGCAAAAAAATATCTTATTGAAGTAATTACGGAAAACGATAAAGAAGCGCGCGCTAAAAGTTATTTGCTGCTGGCTCAAATTTTTATGGAACGTAAAAACTATAAATTGGCGCAAGAGGATTTTAGAAAGGCGGCGGAAGCGATTGACGTTTCAAAAAAAACTCACTATGCCGGTATGCTCGGTTTGGGCGTAAGCGATTTCTTCTTAAACGAGCTGAGTTCGGCGCGAAAACTTTTAACCGACTTATTTACCGTTGATAAAAATTTTGAAAAAGAGAGAGTGAATTTTTATTTGGCGGAAACACATTTTGCACTCGGAGATTATCATTCCGCGCTGGAACATTATAAATATGTAAACGATAAAAATCCCGAACTCGGATATTTAAATATTTTCGGGAAAGCTTACTGTTATTTCAATTTAAAAAATTATTCCGATGCCGCTTATTACTTTAATCAATTTGTAACGAATTTTCCAAATTCGGAATTGAAAGCCGAAGCCATGCTGCGGCTCGGGGACAGTTATTACGGAACAAAGAATTTTTCCGATGCGGTTGATTTGTACGATAAAGTCTTTTCTTCTTCATTAAGAAAAAAAGCTGATTCTTTTGCTTATTATCAATATGGAAAAGCATTATTCAAAGTGAAGCGTTTTTCCGACGCCGTTAATGTTTTAAGAAACTTACAGCGAAAATTTTCATCCTCGGAATATGCCGACGATGCGCAATATTTGATAGGCTGGATATTCTTTAAGAAGAGAGATTATTCCGGCGCGATAAGTGAATACAATTCCTTGCTGAAAAATTATCCTAAATCTAATCTTCGTCCGATAATTTATTATTCGCTCGGCGATGCCTACTACAATCGCCGAAATTACTCGACCGCCGTTCAGTTCTACAAAAGATTACTTGATAATTATTCCGACACAAAATTTATTTTTGATGCTATAAACGGAATCCAATATTCTTATACTGCGCTTGGAACGCCTGAGAAAGCGGCAAAAATTATTGACGAATATATTTTGCGAAACCCATATTCAAAGTACGGCGACAAAATTTTAATAAAGAAAGGGGAAATATTTTTTAACGCCAATATGTTTTCCGAAGCAAAGTTAGCTTTTAAGGAATTTATTGCAACTTATCCGAACAGCACGCTTGTGCCCTCTGCGTATTACCGGATAGGAAAAAGCGCCTTGAAGCTTAATCAATTTGCAGACGCCGAATTTAACTTGCGGCGTGTAGTTGAAGATTACCCCAACTCCGAAAGCGGAATTGCCGCCGCGGCTGATCTTGCAAAATTATATCTCGATAAAAAAGAGGATGAAAAAGCCATTGAAGTTTTGGATGCGGTATTAAACAAAGCGGAAAAATCGGATAAATTTGCCGAACTCATTTACTACAAGGGACTTGCCGAGATAGACTTGGGAAGAATTAAGGAAGTTTACAAAACTTACAATTCATTAATTTCTACTTATCCCGAAACTGTTTTTGCCGATAAAGCAAAAATAGAGCTTGGAATACTTGAGCTTTCAAGAAACTCATTTCTAAATGCGGAACAGGTTTTTTCTGAAATCGGAAAAAGAAGAAAAGACGACATTGGAGCTAAAGCCCAATATTTATACGGCGAAACTCTTTTTACGGAAGGAAAATACAATCAAGCTATTTCTTCTTTTGTACGGGTTAAAACGGTTTTCGGCTCTTTTGCGGATTGGGTAGTGAAATCTGAAATGCGAATTGCAGATTGTTATGTAAAATTACACAACAAAAGAAAAGCGAAAAAGCTCTACAGAAAAATTTACTTGCGGCACAGACAAGATAGCTATGGAAAAGAAGCAAGAAGTAAGCTGAGGAGGTTAAGATGAAAAGGATATTTTTACTAATTGTTGTTTTTACATCTTTAACTTTTGCTCAAGGTGTGGAGCTGCCGGATTTTGTTGTCTCGGGAACAGAAAACGTTACTCTTCCGGTTATAAAAAAGAAAAAACCGAAACTCGTCTTACCGCTGGGAAACCACTTTTTTATGCACAAGTTTTCTCCTGAAGATTTCAGCGTTTCTTACATAGCGGAAACGGATACGAATTACATTAATCCTTTTACAAGACATAAAAATTTTAGTCAGTACGCAAAAATCACATCCGGCTTTAATGTGCTTCCCGCCGCTCAAGTTTTTTGGGGCTTTCCGTTAAAAAACGGTTTTTTGAATTTTGATTTCAACGGTTATAATCAATTAAATTATCTTCCTTATTCCGGAAGAACAACTTATAACGGAAATATTAATTTAAGATTATTTACAAACTACAATGCCGACAAACTTCCTCGAAGTTATTTTGATATTTACACGAAAGGTGATTATAAAGATTACAGATTCTTCGGTTCCTCTTCACCGAGTTTAAGAAGAAAAGTCTCTTTCGGAATTGCCGGCGTTACGTTTCATCATTTCACGGGAAATCGAATTAATGTTTTAGCCAAAGTCTCCGGTGAAGATTTCAGATTATTGAAAGAGAATTTTACCGAACAAAACGTAAGAGCGTTTATCGGAATAAAGAAAAAGTTTTCCTCTTTTACGTTAATAGGAAAAGGACGTTTTATTAATCAAAAATTGAAAAAGAACTACTACAAAGTTTATAATTTCGGAGAATTTTTGCTTGCCGCAGAATTTGAACCTTACGAAAACTTTGCCGTAAGCGTTGGTTCAAACATTGCTCACAGCGGCGGAAGGAATTCGTTTGCGCCTTATTTGAAAGGGAGAGTAGAGCTTACGGATAATCTCGTCTTTGTCGGAAGCTGGTCTTCGCACACAAGATTTACTACGAACAGCGATGTTGTAAATCTTAATCCGTATTATTCATTATCCTCTTTCACTAATAATTTCAGCGTTGTTTACAATAAAATATTTTTCAGCTTTTTTTACGGTTTCCGCAACTACTTTGATGTTTCGCTCGGTTTCGGTTTTCAATCAACCGACGGTTTTCTTTATTTTGAACAATCAGCAAGTAACGCTTACTTTGTTCCGAAAACGCTTGATGCGGTTAAAGGATTCATCTCCGATTTCAAAGTTAATTTCTATTTAAGCAGATTCGGTTATTTGTCGGGCGCGCTGAAAATTGATAGAGAAGTAAACGGTGAGAACAAACTTATTCCTTACGCCCCGATTTTTAACGGTAAGCTTTTGTACAACTACAAAACGCCTTTCTCGATTTCGGTAACAGCCGGAGTAGAGTTTTTCTCACGCTCTTATACTAATTTAAGAAACAGTTCTTCCATTCCGCCTTATATAAATTTATTCGGTTCTGCCGATTATAAAATGACAAAAAATCTAAAATTGATATTTAAAGCAAACAATATTTTGAACCGCGATAATTATCGTTTCGGCGGATATAAAGAACTGCCGATGGATTTGCAAGCCGGCATTGAATATTTTTGGAGATGATAATAAATGATAGACGGTAAAACATTTTTTAACCTTTTTTCCGATAAGCTCGGTTTTGAGGAATCTGTATCCGATGTTGTTTACGCGGCTTTTTTAGCCGAGTTGAAGAACAAATTGAACGACGGACAAACCGCAGAGATAGAAGGAGTAGGTTTCTTTAAGAGAAAAGATTCCGAAACGCTGATTTTTGTAAACGAAAAAGGAAGCGGCGAAAAACTTTTCGAGGAGATAAAATTACCCGCAGAAAATGAAAATGAGTTTGAGCTTAATGAAAATGTTTTTGCCGTTGGAGGAGAAAGTCCCGTTTTATCTGCAGATGACATTACCGATGCGGAAAAAGTTTCCCGTTTGGAAGAGACGCTGAACAGACTTGCCGAGGAAATAGATTCATATAAAATATTAGATGATTTTGATCCCTTGGAATATTCGCAAAGTAAATCGGAAGATAGCGAAGCGGATGAAAGCTGGCATGAAGAAGTAAAGGAGGAGCTTCTTTCGGAAGATTTGTTTGACGATGACGAAAGTTTTGAAGAAGAGAACGAAGAAGAATCAGCGGAAGAAAATAAGGATGAAAAGAATAATATAGTCGATGAGTTAAATGCGGAGATTAACGAAGAGATGGAAAAAGAAGAGGAAAATGCCGCTCCGGAAGAAACGGAAGAAAACACCGAAGAATCTGAAGCCGTTGAAGATGAAGAAGAAAAAGAAAATTTGGAAAACGATGTAATAGACCAGGAAGATTTGGATAAAGTTTTCGGTGAAGATGAAGACGACAAACCGGATGACGAAAAGGAAACTGATAAAAAAGAGAAAAAGAAGAAGTTTAAGTTGTTCGGCAAAAAGAAAGAAAAAAAGGAAAAGAAGCCGAAGAAAAAGAAGGAGAAAAAGAAAAAGAAAAAAGGAAAGGATAAAGACAAAACTGAAGATGTAGAAAAAAATGAATCCGGAGAAAATGAAGAAAACGCCGAGAAGAAAAAACTATCGACAAAACTTATTATTCTAATAGCGGTTTTTGTTGTTGTTACGCTTGGAGGAGTTTATTATTTCTTCTTTATGGGAGAAGACGAACCGCCGGAGGAAGCAAAAACGGAAGCCGTAGATTCAACTAAGGCTGAGAGAACGCCTATTACGCCGGAAGAACTCGGCGCAAGAAAAGATAAAACCGGAAAAATTGAAGTTGACGTTCATAATCCCGAGAAGACAAAAACGGAGGATTCTTATAATTTTATTGACCCGAGATTAATGAAAGAATTCCCGCATGAGAAAAAACTGACAAATAAAATATATTTCTCCGATGGAAAATATATGGTGCAGCTTTCATCTTGGCGCGATAGCGAGCGCGCTTCGCAAATAGTTGAAAAACTTTACGAAAACGGTTTTAACGCATTTGTGGTTAAAGCTTTTCTTCCGCAGCTCGGCGGAACGTGGTACAGGGTAAGAATCGGATTTTTCGACACATTGAAAGAAGCAAAAGAGTTTTTGAAAAAACGGGAGTATTTACATGTTCGCTGAGATGACTTTGTTTTCCCTTTTATTAAAAGGGGGTTGGATGATGTTGTTTATTCTGATTGCTTCCGTTATTGCGGTTGGGATAATTGTCGAGAGATATTTGACTTATAAAAAAATTAAAGAAAATTCCAAAAGATTTATAAACGAGGTTTCCGATAACATTCGGAAAAACGATATTCCGGGGATAATAAAAGTTTGTGAAACGGGTAATTCACATTTGGCGAATGTTGTTTTAACCGGATTGAAGAAAATTAATCTTTCTCGCGATAGAATTTCCGAGGCGATAGAAAATGCCGGAAAATTGGAAGTCTTTAATCTTGAGAAGGGTCTTTCCACGCTTGCCACAATTTCGGGAGTTGCGCCGCTGCTCGGTTTTCTCGGAACGGTAACGGGAATGATACAAGCCTTTATTCAGATTCAGGAACTGCAGGGTGTTGTAAATCCGAGTAACTTGGCGGGAGGAATTTGGGAAGCCTTGATAACAACCGCGTTCGGGCTTGCGGTCGGCATTGTTGCGCTTGCGGCATATAATTATTTTGTATCGGAAGTAAAAAGAATTGTACTTGAAATGGAAACATTTACAAACGAAGTTTTGGATGTTATTTCGGAAATAAAAAAATCATGAAGTTTGAAGTCTCTAAAAAACCGATTGCCGCATTCAGTTTTTCATCTCTTACCGATATTGTTTTATTGCTTCTGATTTTTTTCCTTCTTACTTCTCAATTTGTAATCAATAACGGCGTGCAAGTTAATCTGCCTAAAACGGAGAACGATATTAAATCGGCAACATCGCCTCTTGTCGTTTCTATTACAAAAAGCGCGGAGATTTATTTTTCCGGAAAGAAAACCACTTTAACCGAATTAGCGGCGGCAATAGAACCTAATATAAAAGATGTTTCGGAGAAGAATCTTTTGATTGAAGCCGATAAAGATGTTAGTCTCGATGTTGTAATAAAGGTAATTGACATCGCAAAAGGATTGGGAATAGATAAGTTTACAATTCAAACCGAAAAAGAATAACTTGCCATGAGAAAGAACTCGCTTCTTTTTTCAATTATTTTTCACGCTGCCTTAATTCTTATAGCGGTTATTATTGTTGTAAATCACTCGTCCGAGTATTCCGATTGGGTTACTGTTGAATTCGGCAGTTTTAGTAATTCGATTAATCGTAACCGACAAAAAACGGATAAAACACAAAGAGATAAACGAGACATTCCTAAGTCAATCAATAACGGAAAAGGAGATTTAGCGCCGGAAAAATTTTCATCCGAAGACTCCCTGCTATCGGAAAGATTGAAGGAAGATTCGGTTCTGACAAAATACGGCAACGGAAAGTTTGAGATTGATTTTCAAGGAAGGCGGGAACGAACAATTTATAATTACACAATTCCCACTTATCCGCCGGGAGCGGAAAAAGAAGTTGATTTAATTTTTCAAGTAACGATTGCCCCCGACGGAACAGTGGAAAACGTTTTTCCTCTTGCCAAAGGAGATACGCGTCTCGAAGTAGCGTCGATAAACGCTTTAACCAAATGGCGATTTGAACCCCTTCCGAAAAACATGCCCCAAGTCAATCAAAGTATTATTGTTGTTTTTCCTTATAGACTAAGATAACCCGAAAAACAAGCGAAAGATTTCAATCCCGAAAAGGCAAAATATTCAAGCGGCGGATTTATTCTCAAAACAAATTTTATCGAAAGTCAGAATAAATTTTCTTATCATTGTAACCTTTAATTATGATAAAAAACATACGACATATTGCTTTTCCGGAAGAACACGGTTCGTGGGGATTTGTTCTCGAGCCTCTCGTTCTTTCTCTTCTGATTGCCTTTTCCGAAGACGGGCTTTTTTTAGCGATAGCTTCGTTTCTATTTTTTCTTTCCCATCAGCCGATTAAGATTCTCGTTAATCCCAAGAAGAATAAAAAGATAAAACGGAAAGCAGCCGGCGTGTTAATCTTTTATACCTTAATTGCGGTTTGGCTGCTGCTGATAATATTTTACAGAAACCCTATTTATGATTTTTTACCTTTCTTTTTAGCTTTATCGTTTATGTTAATTTATCTGGTTTTTGAGGTTTTCGGCTTATCGCGAAGACTTACAACCGAGCTGATAGCATCTTCCTCTATTGATTTTATTGCCGTTTCCGTACTTCTGCTTGGCGGAATGAACGTTTTCCGTGCATGGGCTGTTTTGGTTTTACTTCTGAACAGAGCAATCCCAACCGTCCTTTTTATTCACGAAAGAATCAATTATGTACACGGAAAGAGTTACAATAAATCGTTCCCTCTTATTTCCGGATTTGCAGGGTTAATTATTGCTTTGATTTTTGCTTACTTTTCCCTGATTCCATGGCTTGGAATTCTCGGCGTAATAATCCTACAAGCAAGAATGATTTTCGGGTTTACGCCGAAAATGCTGAATCAGTCCTTAAAAACATCCGGAATTTTGGAATTTATTTACGGAATTTCTTTCGCTGTTATTACCGCATTCGCTTATTTTCTTTGGTAATAAACCACGATAAACAAACCAAAAAACTTACCTAACAACCGGTTTTTGCGCGGCAATTGGTTTTCTTTTTATTCCTTTGTTGTTATCAGTTTTTTTGCAGAAGAAAAAAACATTTTTGATTTATTTCCAAAATTCCTTACTTTTGTAAAAAATTTGGACTTACATGAGCGCTTTAACTGAAAATATTACACCTAAAAAAAAGAAAGACGAAACTACTCAAGAAAATCTATTAAAAGAAGCGGGAATTTTAAGTCCGTTAGACGGAATAAGTTGAAAGTTTGTTATACGGAATAAGCTTTCCGCATAACAAACCGTAATAATAAAT
>CAYLYR010000042.1:0-12862 GCA_964387835.1 uncultured Melioribacter sp. | reverse complement strand
GAAACCATACGACCGAATTTTTTCTTCATTGCCAACTCGATGGCGTAAGTCCCGAATCTTGTTGAAAGAATTCTGTCGTAAGGAGTTGGCGAACCACCGCGCTGTAAATGTCCGAGAACAGTGTATCTTGTTTCCAGTCCGGTCCCTTCCTCAATTTTTTTTGCAACAACTTCCGCAATTCCACCAAGCTGAATGGGATCTGTTCTTTTAATGTCGCTCTGTTTTACAACCATTTCTCCCCCTTTCGGTTTAGCTCCTTCGGCAACACAAACGATACTGAACTTTTTCCCCTGTGCATGTCTTTGCAAAACTCTCTCGTAAACGGTGTCCCACTCAAAAGGAAATTCGGGAAGAAGAATAATATCGGCGCCTCCTGCAAGTCCTCCGTGCAGCGCAATCCAGCCGGCATAGCGTCCCATTGTTTCGAGTATCATAACTCTATGGTGTGAAGACGCAGTGGTGTGTAATCTATCCAACGCTTCGGAAACAACCCAAACAGCGGAGTAGTGACCGAAAGTAACGTCCGTTGCATCCAAATCGTTATCAATTGTTTTCGGAACTCCAACAACATTCATTCCCATTTTGGATAACTTATCGGCTATGTGCATAGTTCCGTCGCCTCCAATGGCAATTAAAGCATCCAAGTCCCAAGCTTCATAATTCATCATCACTCTTTCGGAACGGTCAATTATTCTAATTTTGCCGTCAACCTCCTCTGGCCAGTGAAAAGGGTCGCCTTTGTTGGAAGAACCGAGAATTGTTCCGCCGCGGGCAAGGATACCCGAAACATCCTTACTGTAGAGCGGGTTTCCTCTTCCTTCTACAAAACCTTCAAAACCGTCGTAAATACCCCAAACATGTAGTCCTTGGTCATGCGCCGGTTTCGTTACTCCGCGAATAACGGCGTTTAAGCCGGGGCAATCGCCGCCGCCTGTTAATATTCCTATTCTCCTAACCGGATGTGATTTTGCCATATTTATCTCCATATAGCTAATAATTAAAATTTAAGTTTTAAGATATTAAATAATTATATTTTTGAAAAATTTTTAAAGTGCGTTTTACAAATTCTGTATAGATTCTCTTTTCCATATTTTCGTGCAAGATATTTAGCTGTTTTATCAACTTCAGATGAAGCTCCCTTGGGAAGTTCAATCCCTTTCTTTTTCAGATTTGCAAACCACAACACAACTCTTTCCCTTGCCAATATGGAGGCTGCCGCTACTCCGAGATATTTTTCCGCCTTTGTTTCCTGAACAAATTTAACTTTTGAAAAACGAGATTCCGTTAAAATGTCCAAACTTTTGGAGCTGAATTTATCTGTGATAACATATTCGACATGAGGATGTTTATCTAATAACATTTCCACCGCTCGTGAATGGGTAAACGTTAAAAGTTTGTTTAAATTTTTCCCATGTAATTGATATTGCCTGTTATATCCTTCGGGAACGAGTTCAATTACTTCATAGTTGTTCGGGAATGAGCGTTTAATTTTATCGGCGATTTCCAAGATTGCGGTGTCGGAAAGTTCTTTGCTGTCTTTTACGCCGAGAGACTTCAGCTTTTGGGATGTACTCAAGTCAGTGTAAAAAGCGGCAACTACAAGCGGACCGAAGAAATCGCCTTTACCCGATTCATCCGAGCCGATATATTCATCGGGGATTCCTTCGTTTTTATTATCAAATAAAAAATCGGGTTCGGAGATAAGTTGTTTAACGGAATCATAAAGGGATGTAGCTTTATTTCCTTGAATTACTTGTTTTATTCCTTTTTTACCAAAATAAACCTGAATTTTTAATTTGTTTTCGGAATCGTCAACCACAAACTCGAAGTTATATATTTTTTCTTCGATAGGAGAGACGGAAACGTAATCAAGATTTTTTTTCAATAATTCTCTCAGGCGTTTTGCTTCTGTTAAGGCGCTATTTTTTTTCTCTTTAATAATAATTTTCTTTAATTTTAAAGTTCTAAAAATTTCCGGTAATAAATTTATGAATAATAAAATAAATCTGATAAACAAACTTTTCCTTTTCTTATTTGTATTACTACTGCTTACATCATGTGCAAATAATGGGAAGAAAGTGATTGCCAGTGTTAACGGCAAAAAAATTTATTTAGCCGATTTTAAAAATCGTTATGAAGATTTCCTCCTTTCAACCGGCATCAGCGATACTTACCCCAATAGACAAAACATTCTGAATTCCATGGTTACCGAAATTCTGCTGCAGAATTTTGACAATAACGATTCCGTTTATGCTGATGCCGAATACCGAAGAGAGAAGAAGTGGGTGGACGACGAGGCTTTGCTCGGTTTTGTTATGGATAGGGATGTTTTTGCTAAAATTACCGCTGACGATAAAGAAATACGAACGGCGTTTAAGCGTTCCAATATGAAAGTGGCAGCCCGGCATCTTTATGCCAAAACCTTGGACGAAGCCAATGAACTTTACTCTTTACTGAAAACCGGAGTTAGTTTTAAACTTCTTGCCAAACAGGTCTTCTCGGATTCCACGCTTCGGAATAACGGAGGATATTTGGGCTTTTTTTCGTGGGGCGATATGGACCCTGCTTTTGAAGAAGCGGCTTACACTTTGCCTATTGGTGAAATCTCAAAACCGATAAAGACCGAAGAAGGTTACAGTATAATAAAAGTTGAAAAGCGTGTAGCAAATCCTCTGATTACTGAGGATGAATATCTCAGAAAGAAAAAACAAATTGCAAGATTGGTGAAAATTAATAAAAAGAAACCGGCGGAACATAAATTTATTAACAGCTTAATTGATTTAAAAAAAATTGAAATTAATGACCAAGCATTAAAGAATGTTTATGATAAATATTCACTTATTCTTAATGAAAGGGTAGAAGTTCAGTCGTTTAAAAACCGGAATGAGATTGTCAGTAAATATAAAGGAAAAAATTTTACGGTAGCCGAAGCGGTTAAAAGATTATCGGAGCTTCCTTGTTATTATAGAGAAAGAATTAAGTCGATTGATAATCTTAAGACAGTGATTAAGGGATTCTACTTAAAAGATATTCTGCGAAATTATGCGCGGGAAAAGGGATATGATAAAAATGAATATGTACTGAAGAAGAAACGTCAGTTGGAGACAAATCTTTTTATGAGATATAAAATGGTTTATTTAACGAAAAACTCTTCCGTTTCCGATTCGGCGGCAAAAGATTTTTATCAAAAAAACAGAGAGTATTTTACTACCGAAGCAAAATATCATGTGAAAGAGATTATTGTAAAAAGAAGATCCCTCGCAGATAGTTTGATGAATATTCTGAAAAAGAAGAAAGGAAAATTCTCATCCCTTGCAAAAAAATATTCCCTGAGAAAGTTTTCCGCCGTAAATGGCGGGGATTTAGGCTGGGCGCCGATTGGGAAATTCGGTTTGTTGCGAAATAAAATTTTTCATGCGAAAATAAATCGACTAATCGGACCTGTTGATATAAAAGGCTACTTCGGAATATTTATCGTTGTAGGAAAGAGCAAAAGTGAAACGCCGGCATTTGATAAAATAAAAAGTAAAGTTAAAGCGGCTGCAAAGTTTTATTATAGAAAAGAAATATTTAAAAAATATACACAAAATCTCTTTGAAAAGAACAAAATTGATATTAATTTTAATTTATTAAAAAATACACCGATGTTAAATTACCATTAATTCTTACATCTCCCTTGGACAAAATTAATTGGAGAAATAAATGAAAAGACTTATAATTTTTTTCCTTACTCTTGTAGTAAGTTCCTCGCTTTGGGCAGGCAATACCGGTAAGCTGACCGGAAAAATTGTTGATGCAAAAACGAACGAACCTCTACCTTTTGTAAATGTTACAATTGTCGGAACAATGCTTGGCGGTGCTTCCGATATTGACGGAAATTATACTATTCTAAATATTGCCCCCGGGACTTATTCGGTTAAGTTCCAATACGTTGGTTATCAAACAAAAGTTGTGGAGGGCGTTAGAATTTCAATAGATTTAACCACTCACATTAATGTAAAACTTTCAGAGGAATCTGTAGCAATTGGGGAAGTTATTGTGCAGGCTGACAGAAAAGGCTTGAAAAAAGATGTTACATCAAGCCAGGCTTTGGTTTCCTCAGATGACATAAAAAATCTTCCTGTTGCGGAGTTAAGTGAAGTTTTGCAATTACAAGCCGGCGTTACCAAAGGAGCGGGCGGCGATTTTCATATTCGCGGCGGAAGAAGCAGCGAAATAGCTTACAACGTTAACGGTATTTCGGTTACGGATTCTTACGATAACAGTCAGGGGATTCAACTCGATAACAGCAGTGTTCAGGAGTTGCAGGTAATTTCCGGAACATTTAACGCCGAATATGGAAATGCAATGTCGGGAATTATCAACACCGTTACAAAGGAAGGCGGAACAAATTTTACCGGTTCGTTTGAAACTTACGGAGGCGATTATGTTAGCAATCATACCAATATTTTTTGGAACATTGACGCTATTAACCCGATTGCAAATTTTAGGGTCAGCTTAGGAGGACCTGTTATCTCGGAAAAAGTTCGTTTTTTCTTGAATGGGCGTTATAATTATTCCGATGGTTATTTATACGGCAAAAGAGTGTTTACAACTACCGGCGGACCCGGAGACAGCGCTTACGTGCCTATGAATTATCACAAGAGATTTATGGGACTTGGAAATTTAAGTTACTATTTATCTAAAAGTATTAAGTTGAATTTGGAAGCGCTTTATTCAAATGATAATTTTAAAGATTATAATCACGGATTTAAATTAGAACCTGACGGGGACGTTAAAAAATACTCAAGCTCTTTAAGTTCAACATTAACTTTTACGAACACAATTTCTTCAGAATCATTTTACACATTTAAGCTTTCTTATTTTAACAGAAATTTTCAGGAACATCTTTACGACAACCCTCTCGACCCGAGATATTTATCACCGGACTCATTAAATACGGTTGGATACGCTTTTATACACGCGGGTACAAATCTGCACAGATTTGAGCGCGATACCAAAACCTATCTCGCAAAATTCGATTACACAAGTCAGGTAAGTGAACATCACTTGGTTAAGTTCGGACTTGAAGGTAAGTTGGATAATCTTGCGTTTGACGATTATTATCTTGAGCCGTTGAAGGAAAATAATGTTCCCGTTACGCCGTTTCGTCCTGCAATTCCCGACCCCGCGTCTCTTGCAAGACAAAAATATGATGCGAATCCTTTGAGCGGCGCTGCTTACATTCAGGACAAGATTGAGTTTGATCAGGTTATTATCAATCTCGGAGTTAGATTCGATTATTTCGATTCGCGAGGAAAAATTTTAGTTGATCGCTCGGACCCCAATATTTATACACCTTTGCGCAACGGACTTGATACTCTTTCGCTATCGCAAAGGGAACCTTATTTTTATAAAAACGCATCGCCGAAGTGGCAGCTTGCTCCACGCGTCGGCGTTGCTTACCCAATATCCGACGTTGGTGTTTTCCACTTCTCGTACGGACAATTTTTCCAAGTTCCCACATACAACCGTTTGTTCGACCGCGGAGATTACAAAGTGCCGACAACCGGAAGTACAGGAGCGCCGTTTGGAAATCCGGATTTGAATCCGCAAAGAACAACGATGTACGAAATCGGATTCAGACAATCTTTTTGGGATGATTTTCTTATCGACGCTACTTTATTCTACAGAGACATTAGGGATTATGTTACCGCAGGTCCGATGATTGAAACACGAAACGGCGTAGGATATTCAATTTACACAAACAGAGATTATGCGAATGTAAAGGGAATCACTTTATATTTTTCAAAAAAATATTCAAACAATTTTTCATTTGATATAAACTACACTTACCAATTTGCCGAAGGAAGCGCTTCGACTCCGGAAGAAGATTTTTATGCTCAGAGAAGCAACAGCGAACCGACACTTTATTTGCTGCCTCTTGATTGGGACCAAAGACATTTACTGAATGCCTCTTTTTATGTTGGCGTTGAAAATTGGGGAGTTTCGCTTCTTTCAAGGTTTGGTACCGGTTTGCCTTACACTCCCTCCGTTACTCAATATACGGCGGACAGAGGATTAACTTCCGGTTTCAGCAAAAACAGCCGTCGGCGTCCGAATCAATTTCAACTTGATTTAAAAGCTCATTACAACTTTGAAATTTTCGGAAAAACCCTCACGGCTTTTGTAAGAGTTTTTAATATTCTTGATTCAAAGATTGTTGTAAATGTTTTTTCCGATACAGGGAAGCCTGATTTTACAACTGAAGCCGAAAGTCTCAGGGGAGTTACCGATCCCAACAGACCGAATACAATTGAAGAATATTTGACCAGACCTTGGAATTACGCACAGCCGAGATTAGTACAAGTAGGATTTAATTATAATTTTTAAAGAATTTTCAGAGGATTAAAATGAATAAATTTTTAAACATATTAATGATTTTGTTCCTTGCGATAGCGCTTCCCCAAAAGAGCTTTTCGCAGTACGTTCCGGGAAAAGAAAGAGGAAATTCCGCTAAACGCGCTAAAGCCCAAA
The DNA here is from genome assembly GCA_964387835.1 of uncultured Melioribacter sp. Classification (GTDB taxonomy): domain Bacteria; phylum Bacteroidota; class Ignavibacteria; order Ignavibacteriales; family Melioribacteraceae; genus WGAL01. Next base: position 6,346 of record CAYLYR010000042.1, on the reverse strand, counting down.
TGGAAGGTAATAGAATCAGAACTACGATTTTTAATTTCGGTCAAACAGGACGAACCGGCGGGGAATTTCCGATTGACGTTCAAACTCCTTACGAATGGCCGAAAAATACCGGACATGTTTATTTAGCCCTTACGGCTCTGTTTGTAGGAGGCGAAGTAAGAGACGACAGTAATAATATTTTAAAAATCGTGGATTTACCTAATTATAGAAATGCTCCGGACGGTTCGAGCTGGAACTTTGAACCGGTCCCCGGCTATTATAATGATAATCGTCCTGAGCGTTCAATTGCAACAAGCGTTGATGAAACAACCTGGCCTTCTTTCTGGCCGGATAGATTAAAAGACGCTACCGATCCGGGTTGGGCGGGAAGCTGGGACGGACTCGGAGGGAAAAATGATTTCCGTGCCGACCAGGAAATATTCTACCGCGCTTCGGACGATAAGTACAGTCGTTATACAACTTACTTTCCCGATACTACCGATTACACACGTAAAGGACTCGGAATTATTCTTGATGTTCGTGTTTTGGCGTGGTCGCAAATTTTAGTACAAGATGCAATTTATATTTTACATAAAATCAAAAATGACGGAACTAAAGATATTCCCAAAGCCGCAATAACTGCTTGGCATGCCGATTTTGTAGGAGGTAACGGAGATTCACAAGATGATATTTCGGAATTTGATTTGCTGCTCGACATCGCGTTCAGTCGCGACCGTGATAATCGCGCTCCCGATTTCGGAAGCGATCCGGTAGGAATTGTAGCGCAGGCATTTTTGGAAACGCCCGGGAATTCCACCGATAGAATTGATAACGACGGAGACGGCGAAATTAACGGTCCGAAGGTTACAACGGAAATGTTGGCAGGGGAAGACCCCGACAACTTGAAAGATGATAACGGAAACGGACTTGTCGATGAAAATGAAACTTATGTTCCTTTCGGAGTACAAGTAGGCGTTACTTATGCCGACGGTATTGACCAAAACAACAATGCCGAGGCGGGAAGTCCCGTGGTTACTCAGGCGATGGTTGATTTGGCGGCGGGCGACAGATGGCATCGCTGGCCCATTAATCCTGAAACCGATGCGATTCAGGATAGCGTTGTCCATCTTCTGATGGTGGAATCAGATGATATCGGTTATGCTTTTGCTGATAACATTGATAATGACGGAGACGCAGAGGATGGCAGTCCTACAATTACTCAGGATATGATAGACCAAGCGGCAAACGATGCGCCTTATTATAGATATAAAGTTCCTAACAGTAATGTTATTTTGTACAATGTTGTTCAGAATACTCTCGGTATGAAATATGCCGACGGTGTTGATAATGATGATAACGGCGCTGTTGATGAAAACATCGACGAAGGTATTGATGAGATGATTGACGAATCGCGTAATGATGGAATTGACAATGACGGCGATTGGAATGTTTATACCGATGACGTTGGTCTTGACGGAGTAGCGGGAACCGGCGACCCCGGGGAAGGAGACGGCAAACCGACTTCCGGCGCGCGTTTCGGACTTCCGGGTGAACCTGATATTGACGTAACCGATGTTTCCGAAACAGACCAAATAGGAATTACAAATGCCCAGTACGAACCGGCAGGTTCATATAATTTCAGCACGGTTAGTGATGCAGAATTGTGGTTCCAATTAATGCGCCCGGGGCATTTTTACGATCCGCAGGAAGTTACAGCCGGTGAATACGACTTATTTATTTCATCGAGTTACTTCCCGATAAAGTCCGGACAAACCGAACCGATTTCGGTTTCAATCATTATGGCAAACGGTCCGGTACAAGATCCGGACGGCGCAATCAGGAAAGCCGCAATTGTAAGAAAGAAAATCAGAGTACAGGAAACGTACGAGAATGATTATCAATTTGCCAATGCGCCTATTACACCTCACGTTACGGCAATCCCCGGCGATAACAGAGTAACGCTATATTGGGATGATGTTGCCGAAAGTTCATATGATGATTACATTGCCAAGATAGGAGGAAACGGGCACGACTTTGAAGGATATAGAATTTATCGCGCTCAAGACCCGGCATTTTTAGATCCGGAAATAATAACCAACGGATACGGTTCGCCTACATTCCGTTCTCCAATTGCACAATTCGACTTAGTCGATAATTATTCCGGGTTTGATTCCGTTGGTGTTGAAGGCGTGCACTATTATTTGGGAAACAACAGCGGCTTACAGCATTCGTTTGTAGATTCAACCGTGAAAAACGGTTTTACTTACTACTATGCGGTTGTCTCTTATGACTTCGGTTATCCCGAAGGGAACATTATTCCTGCGGAATCCCCTATTAGAATCAGTCTGCAATCCGACGGCTCCGTTAAAACGGGACCTAACGTTGTTAAAATTATTCCTACTGCGCCGGCTGCCGGTTACGTTCCCGCTACGTTAGGAACAATCGGACATGAAGAGGGAACAAGTACAGGTAAAATAACTTATGACGTGATTGACAAGAATAAAATTAAAAACGGTCATGTTTATAGAATAACATTTGAAGATACTCTAAGAGCATCGTCAAATCCGAATTATCCCGATACTTTGACTACGAAGAACTTTACCCTTATTGATTCTACATCTACGGATACATTAATTTACAAAAGCTCTAATTTATCCGCCGACTACGAACAGCCGATAACCGACGGGTTCAGACTTGCATTTGAGAATGAGAGTAGAGTAGAAATAAATAAGAACGCTTCCGGATGGAACGCTTACGATATTCAAAATTATGTGTTTGAAAAACTTGTTTCGCCTACGGGTGAAAGAGGAACTGAAAAACCGAACGATTATAAAATAATTGTTAGTGATTCTGTCGGCTTCGGAAAATCAACACAGTTTGATTTAATGAGAATTACTTGGCCTCAGGTTGATGTGAACTTCAAAGTTTATAATATAAGCGAGAAGAAATATATCGACTTTGGTTTTATTGAATTGGATACAACAGGCGGAGCCGGAAGATTTACAGCATTAAGTACAAATAGAGATAGAATTATCTTCCTCGAGAAAAACTCCATGGATTCGCTTGTCTTTACTTGGTGGACTTATCTTGACGGAGATACTACCAACGGATTAAGAAATCCGCATGGAGGAGACACTTTGACCGTTAAACTTAAAAAGCCGTTCCTCTCTTCGGATGTTTATCGTTTTGTTGCCCAAGCGGATAAAATTGATATTAACAAAGCAAAGAGCGATTTGGATAAAATTCAAGTCGTTCCCAATCCATATGTAGCCGAAGCCCGCTGGGAAACTCGTAACCCCTTTAACAGCGGCAGAGGTCCCAGATTACTGCAATTTATTCATCTGCCTGCAAAATGTACAATAAAAATATTTACGGTCAGCGGGGAATTGGTAAAAACTTTAGAGCATAATGCCGCTAATAGCGACGGCACGGTTTACTGGAATATGCTTAGCAGAGACAACCTCGGAATTGCATACGGCGTTTATGTGTATTACGTTGACGCGCCCGGAATCGGGACGAAGACCGGAAAATTTGCAGTAATTAAATAACCGAAAATTATTAGGAGAAATATAAAAGTGTTTAATAAAAAATTTATTTTCGTTGTAATACTTGGATTGCTTAGCCTATCGCCCGTTTTCGGTCAAAGTCTTTCCAAAACCGGAACAACAGCGGCGAAATTTTTAAGTATTGGAGTCGGCGCTCGTGCAAATGCGATGGGCGGGGCGGTTTCCTCAGTAATAGACGATCCTTCCGCAATGTATTGGAATCCTTCCGGAATAGCCGGAATTAAACGTTATTCCGCAATGTTTACTTATACTAAAATGTTTGCCGATATTAATTTGAACTATGTAGGCATTGTTGTTCCAACAGGCGATTACGGAGTTTTCGGTGTGAATGTTACTTCTGTAAATTACGGAGAAATGCAGGTTACTACCGAAAATCACCCGGACGGAATCGGGGAAACTTTCTCCGCAGGAAGTTACGCATTCGGATTGTCTTACGCGAATTACGTTACCGACTTGTTTTCGTTCGGCGTCAATTTAAAATACATTCATGAAACAATTTCAAATTCATCCTCCGACGGGCTTGCGCTTGATATCGGAACAAATTTTCTTACTCCTTTTTGGGGAATTCGTTTCGGAACGTCAATTACTAATTTCGGAACAAAAATGAGAATACAGGGAGACGACTTACTAATCCGTTATGATGATGATCCGAACTCTTCGGGCAACAATTCATCGGTTGACGCCAATTTATCAACCGATGAATTTGAACTTCCGCTCAGACTTCAGTTGGGATTATCTAAGGATATTCGTTTCTCCGATGATTTTCAAATTTCTATTGCCGGAGATGTGATTTATCCGAATGATAATAAAAGTTGGGTTAACATCGGTACGGAAGTAGGTTTGTTCCATAATTTAGTTCAACTTCGTGCCGGATATAAAACTCTCTTTTTACCTGAAGCTCAAGAAGGGTTCACTGCCGGATTCGGAATTTTTTATAATAAAATTCCCTATTTCGGAATTAAAATCGATTATGCTTATCAACAGTTGAAGGATTTGGATAATTTGCATAGTTTCGGAATGAGCTTAAATTTTTAGCATCAAAACAATTTTTAATGACAGGTGCGGGAACTTAAAAGGACTTACACCTGTCAATCAAATTCCGAAACAGTTTAAGTCCGAGACAAGATTAAGTTTAGTTCACAACGTTTTTTTTATTTCAAAATTATCTATTCCAAAATTTCTTTAAGTTCCGAAAGTGCCTCGGATAATTTTCCTTTCAGTTCCAATCTTAATATTTTTCTTCCTTTATTAAGCAGAGCTTCTCTGTCTCCTAATCCTTGAGCTTGAATTAAAACATCAAACGTAATTCCCGATTTATCTGATTTAGGTTCATCGGGAATAGGAATATTTAAAGTAGGTTTATCCGTAAATTGCAGAAAAACTCCGTTCCCGAAATCTCCTTTATGAAGCTGTCCGGTTGAATGAAGAAAGCGCGGTCCGAAGCCGACGGTAACAGCGACATTAAATTTTCGGGAAAAGTAATTTTGGAAATCGGTGAGGAGATTAATATTTTCATCCGTTTGCGGAAGGAATGCCTGAAGTGCAATATAGTGTCTGCCGAGATAGTCGTCGAAACATTCGTCAATATTTTTAAAACAATTTCGAATTACATCTTTAACATTAGGAATTTTTTCTATGTAAAAAGCTGAGAAGTTGGCGCTCTTGCATCCTTCACCCGGTGTCGGTAATTTGCCGGTCTTCTGATATTCGGCAACCATTTCTCTTGCGGCAACTTTTGCGGATTCAACATCCGGCTGATCAAAAGGCTGTATCTTCATTATACTTCCCGCAACTGCAATTGCATATTCCCATAAATATATTAGTTTTCCCAACTCATAAATATCTTCCAAAATAATTTCGATTACCGGAAATCCTGCTCTGATGAGATTTTTAACTTCGAGTAAGTCCTTTGTATCGTCCTTGAAGTGAATATAGGTGAAAATTCTATCTTTGGAATATTCGGAAGGTTTCCTTAGAATCTCTCCGGTAACGGGAAGAATTCCTCGATTATTTTTACCGGTACTTTCAGCAACCAATTGTTCAATCCAAGCGCCGAAAGGTTCGAGTTTATCGCTAAAAATAAACGTTAGTTTATCCTTTCCTTTGTTAGCGCACATTCCCAGCATAGTTCCTAAAACGTAAGTTGGATTTTCACTGTAATTCGACATTGCAAGGGAACGTTCTTCCGTCTGTTTTGCATTTGCGAGCAGCGAGGTAATATCCACTCCGATAGTTGCCGCCGGAACCAATCCGAAATATGTTAACGCTGAAAATCTTCCGCCGACATTGGGATTATTAAGGAATGTGTAGAAAAAGTTAAGTTCGTCGGAAAGTTCTTCAAGTTTACTCCCGGGGTCTGTAATCGCAACGAAATAGTTGCCTGCTTTTTCTCCGAACTTGTTGTAGTAGATATTATAAAAGTACTTGAAAAAGGAAAGTGTTTCTACCGTTCCTCCCGATTTTGTCGAGACAATAAAAAGAGTTTTTTCAAGTTCAATGTTATCCTTTATTTTAAGGACGGATTCCGGATGTGTGCTGTCAAGTACAATAAGGGAAGGATGAATATCCTTGTTCCCGAAAATTTTCTGAAAAACTTCAGGAGCTAAACTTGAACCGCCCATACCGAGAAGAATAATTTTTTCAATTCCTCTTTCTATTACTTTATCGGCAAACCCTTCAAGATAAAGATATTTGTCGGAGTATTCACTTGGAGCCGTTACCCAATCTAATCTGTTTGTGATCTCATCAGGTTTGTTGCTCCAAAGAGTAAAATCCTTAGAAAGAATTCTTTGAGAAAAATT
>CAYLYR010000041.1:0-13122 GCA_964387835.1 uncultured Melioribacter sp. | reverse complement strand
CAATACAAAATATTTATTTGATTGGCCGGATTAACATTTCGCTCCTACGGAGCTTTTGAAAGAACTTAATAATTTAACACATATATATTACCTAAAAGAAAAATCCGCTTAATAATATTTTGACATACATAAAATCCAAAATTACATGGATTTATCCATTTGGCGAATGAGAAAGAAAATATTACGTAACCGATTCATCGATTTAAGCGTAGTGCAAGTTTGCGTAATATACAAAAGTACAAAATCGGTGAACCGGTTGAGAATACTCTCGCTCCGTTAAAAATCAACGGATGAATCCGTTGGTTAATGAAATAAAATATATTAAAATGAATGATAAACCATTTCAACTATTTCATAGTGGGCGGTTGTGCTGCAAATCCATAATCCCCGAATTCCATTCGAGGCTATTCTAATTCGAATACCTTCCAGTCGGAAGGAACTCTTTATTAACGGCAAAACAATAAGGCATGATTTGTACAAAAAAATATAATCTTTGTATTCCTATCATTCTGTGTAGAACATCAAGACATTTTTAGCTTTATTTTTTATATCGAAAAGAATCTCTATTTTTTAGTCCCGTAGGGACGAAATGTTTGTAGAAAAATTAAGACAAAAAAATATAAGCTCCGTAGGAGCGGCATAAGACTATGGCTAACACATACACACAAATTTATGTTCAAATTGTTTTTATAGAGAAGGAAATGAGCAATTAATTTATTCGAATGAGAGCGGAAAAAAATTACAGAATTAGAGTTTAATCGTGCAGTATAATATAACCTGCAAAAATAAGAATGAAGGGAAGAAGAACAATTGTGTTTTGAATTGAATTGCTCAAAGTGAAAATAAAATCGGAAGGTAAAAGATAAAGGAGCGTAAAGCCGGCGAGAATTGTTACTCCCGAAAGAATTATGTAAAGGAGATGAAAATTATCTTCCCAAAAAAGAATGAGAAAAATTACCGACAGTATAAAGAAAAAGACAAACGAAAGATAAAAATCGTAATGGCGGATAACTACCGACGCGTTAACAATCATTGCGATTCCGGTAAGGAAAAACCCTGCACCCGATGCGAGCATGAAGAGTCTGCTTTTACCGAGATACAAAAATGAAATAACAATTCCCGCAAGAGTGATTATTATTCCGGGCGCCAGGTAATTTTCCGGCTCCCAAATTCCAAGCAGCGGAAGAAGAAAAAACAAACCGGTAACGAGGAAAAAATATGCCGAAAATTTATCTGACTTTTCCATACGTCTCCGAATAGTTTACCGGAATTATTCTTCTTTCCGTAATTATCTTTGAAACATTAAACTCTTTTTGAGTAGTTTCTATTTTATTGAATACTTGAAATTCAAATGCGAGAAGAATGCGTGGGGCTAAAGTTTTTGAAATTAGGTTGGAATAATATTCCTTACCGATACCGATTCTTCTTCCGTCTAACGAAACAGCAACAGAAGGAACAATTATTAAATCTATATCGTCAAAATTATCGTCAACGGCTACAGTCGATTCGATAAACAAATCTTCGCCTACTACGGTTTTATCCCACCCGAGAAAAACGCCTCTGAAAAATCTTGATTGAGATTTATTTAACTTCGGGAGCGAAATTACCTTTCCCATTCCGATTAAGTTGTCAATCATCGATTTTGTGTAAATATCTCCTTTTAAAGTTGAAGCGTAAAAAAGGATATTTTTTGCGGAACGAACTTCATCGGACAAAAAAAGCTGTTCGGCAATCATTTGAGATTTTCGTCTCACTTCTTTTTCTCCGATAGCTCTTCGCCTTTCGTAAACTATCTTTCGCGCTTCGGTTTTGGGAATTATCTCTTTCACTTATTTCTTCTTTCTTTTCCTTTTTGTTTTCGGTTTCGAGTCGCCTTCCTTAATAAGTTTAAGACAATCTTCGTACGAAAGTTCCTTCGCCTCGGTACCTTTGGGAATTTTGTAGTTCTTTTTTCCTTTTTTAATATATGGTCCCCAGCGTCCGTTAAGGATTTGCATCTCGGCATCTTCTTCAAAAGTTTTAATCAGCTTCTCACGGTCGGCTTTTCTTTTGGATTCGATAACTTCAATTGCTTCGTCGATTGTGATAGTGTGAGGGTCGTAAACTTTTCCGAGTGAATAAAACTTACTTTTGTGCCTAACGTAAGGACCGAATCGCCCGATTGCGGCAATTACCTTTTCTCCTTCGTATTCTCCTACTTCACGGGGAAGTTTAAATAATTCCAGCGCTTCCTCTAATGTAATACTCTCTAATTTCTGCCCTTTGAGCAAAGCGGCATATTCCGGTTTTGCTTCTTCATCTTTTAGGTCGGTTAATTGCGCAACAGCTCCGTAGCGCGCCATTCTGACCGAGACTTGTTTTCCCGTTTTGGGGTCTGTTCCCAATATCCGTTCACCGGAAACGCGCTCGCTTTTTTCAAGAGTTTCTTCAACCGTTTCGTGAAACGGCTTGTAAAAGAGTTTCAGCATCTCTTCCCACGCAATAGCGCCGCGAGCAATATCATCAAGCTCTTCCTCGACTTTTGCCGTAAATTTGTAATCTAAAATTTTAGGAAAATATTGCTTAAGAAAATCCGTTACCAGAATTCCTATGTCCGTAGGAAAAAGTTTCCCTTTGTCGGCTCCGGTTATTTCGGTAAGTGTTTCCTTCTTAATTTCATTATCGATGAGAGAAAGTTTTGTGTAATTGCGTTCCGTGCCTTCACGCTCTCCTTTTTCAACATAACCTCTTTTCTGGATTGTGCTGATGGTCGGGGCATAGGTTGAAGGACGTCCGATTCCAAGTTCTTCCAACTTTTTCACGAGAGAGGCTTCCGTGTATCTTGCCGGAGGTCTTGTAAAACGTTCGACCGCTTCAACTTTTTTCAGCTCTAACTTTTCATCTTTTTTCAATGGAGGAAGGAGAGTTGAATCTTCTTCGCTCGTTTCGTCATCATCGGTAGATTCCATATAAACCTTAAGAAATCCATCGAAGAGAATTACTTCTCCTTTTGCGGTAAACAATCTTGAGTCGTTATCGGGCTTTATTTTAACGGTTGTTCTTTCCAATTCGGCTTCAGCCATTTGCGAAGCGGCGGTGCGTTTCCAAATTAAATCGTAAAGAGCTTTTTCATCGGCGGAGCCTCCGACAGTACGTTTGTTAATATATGTCGGGCGAATCGCCTCGTGAGCTTCCTGAGCGTTTTTGGATTTCGTTTTGAATTGACGAGGGTGTGAATATTCCGCTCCGAACTCCTCGGAAATAGTCTCTTTTGCGGTATTAATTGCCAACTCCGAAAGATTAACCGAGTCGGTTCTCATATATGTGATTTTTCCCGCTTCATATAACTTTTGAGCAATCATCATTGTTTTTGCAACGGAAAATCTCAACTTGCGAGCGGCTTCCTGCTGCAGGGTAGATGTTGTAAATGGAGCGGAAGGGGATTTTTTAACCGGACGTTTTTCAATTGCGTCTATTGTAAATTGTGCCGATTTGCATTTTTCTAAAAATTCAAGCGCTTCTTTCTCTGTTTCAAAGCGTTCGTTTAATTCCGCTTTAACTAACTTTGCGCTTCCGTTTTGCGCTGAAAATTCACCGACAACTCTGAACTTGGAAGTCGGAACAAATGCGTCTATTTCCCGCTCACGTTCAACTATAAGGCGTACGGCAACGGACTGCACTCTGCCGGCGGAAAGTTTAGGGCGGACTTTCCGCCAAAGAATAGGAGATATTTCAAAACCTACCAAGCGGTCAAGTATTCTTCGCGCCTGCTGTGCATTAACAAGATTTTCATCAATCGAACGCGGATTTTCAATTGCATTCAGGATAGCGTTTTTTGTTATTTCGTGAAAAACTATCCGCTTGGTTTTGTCATCGGGAAGTTTTAACGCTTCCTTCAAATGCCACGAAATTGCTTCTCCTTCGCGGTCCTCGTCAGACGCAAGCCAAACGGTGTCCGCTTTCTTCGCAAGTTTTATTAATTCCGAAACTACATGCTTTTTATCGGTGGGAATTATGTACTTAGGTTCAAAATTATTAGTTACGTCAACGCCGTTATTTTTTTTCTCAAGATCGCGTATGTGTCCGTAACTCGATTCCACTTGGAAATCTTTACCTAAAAATTTTTCAATTGTTTTTGCCTTTGCAGGCGATTCAACTATTACAAGGTTATTTGGCATAATATCTCTATATTCTTTAAAACGGTTTCACAATAAATAAAAAATTTTCACCATATCAAAATACCTAATAAATCGACTGAAAATATTTTATACTCGCGAATTTGTAAATTAGCGGCTGATTATTTTAAGAGTTTTCCCGCTTCACAAACCTAAACACTTATGCTCTTTATCTTTAATCTTTTATCTTTAATCTTTTATCTTTAGTTCTGTGAACCTTCATGCAGTCAAACGCAGCGTGAATAATAATTTTTCTTTTCTTATCTTTAACACAAAAATTTTTTGGAAATGAAAACTTACATCTCCGCCGGAGATTTTATAGATTCGTACTACAGAGTGAAAAACCGCGGTCTTTCCTTTTTCCTTTCACGATTGGGATTTACATCCGCACGACGCGTAAAGGGCGCATGGAATTATGCTGCAGCGATAGAAGAAATCCGTTGGTGGGAAATTCCGGCTGTCCGGGAAAGGCGGAATATGCTCAGAACCGGAGATACGCAGTTGGAAACAAGCGAGTACATTTTTAGGAAATTTTTTAACAATAAAAAAAATCTCACGGTTCTTTCGCCTGGATGCGGAACCGGAGATAAAGAAATTGCTCTATCGCTATTTCCGCAAATTGCCAAGTTGGATGCTTTTGACATTGCGGAAAAACGTATATCGGAAGCAAAGAAGAAAGCGGAAGAAAAACATATTAACAAACTTAACTTTTTTACCGCCGATATTTCCGCCTATGACTTCGGAGAGAATAAATACGACATAATAATTTTCGATTCCTTTCTCCACCACGTAAAAGATGTCAACAAAATATTAACCAAAACAAAAGAGGCGTTAAAAGGGGAAGGGCTATTAATCATTGATGAGTATGTGGGACCAAACCGTTTCCAGTGGGAAAAAGAAGCTCTCGATATAGCCAATCGGCTGCTTGCCGAACTTCCGGAAAAACTGAAACGGCGCACGAATGGAAAAATCAAAAGAAAAATCTATCGCCCGGGAATATGGAGAATGATTCTTTCCGACCCTTCCGAAGCCGTTAATTCCGAAGCAATATTACCTGAGTTGGAAAAGCATTTTCTGCCAGTTGAAGTACATCCTTACGGCGGGAATATTCTGCAGCTTCTATTAAAAGATATTGAGCGGAATTTCCTCAATCTTTCCGATGAGAGAAAAATTTTGCTGCAGAAAATATTTGATGCCGAAGATAATTTTATTAATCACAATAAAAGCGATTTTTTATTTGGAATTTTTAAACCGAAAATGGACAAAATTTGAATTATTTTCTCTATTTTTCTTAGCTTATTTATTTTAAAAAATATCCGGATTAAATAACACAGAGTGAATAAACGCATAGAGAGAATATTAATACTTCTGATAGATTTCATCACGATAAACTTGGCGTGGATGAGCTATTACTATTTCAGAGTGGAGACCGGCTGGTTCGGCATGTTCTTCAAGCCGGAGTTTCTCTTGCCGATGCTGGTAATTTATGTTTACTGGCTATTGCTTTTTTTTGCCGTGGGAATGTATCGGCATTGGTTTGCCGCTTCGCGTTTGGATGAAATATCTCGCCTTTTTAAAACAACGTTTATCGGTGTTTTTGTCCTTTTCGCACTGATTTTTTTTGACGATGTCGGAAAATCTCATTCCGTACACAGCACACGATTTTTAATATTGGTCTATTGGGGAATGCTCTTTACGTTTGTCGGCATCGGACGACTTTTTATTAGAAGTTTACAAAGACATCTTCTAATAAAAGGAGTTGGGAGGAGAAATACTCTCGTTGTAGGGTTCAATCCGAAATCAGTTGAAATTGCCGAAGCAATCAAACGCAATCCTCCGTTAGGTTTGGATATTATCGGCTTTGTCGCCGTTAAAAACTCGAACATCGGTAAAACCGGCGCCGGGTTGAAAGTATTCGATACGCTTGAAAACATCGAACCGATAATTGACAAATATGATATTAAAGAAATCATAATCTCCTTGGAAAAACATGAAAACGAAGAGATGCTTCGTGTTATTGCCGCCTGCGACAGATTAGGCGTAACAATCAAAATAGTTCCCGATCTTTATCAAATCATAAGCGGGCAAGTAAAAACATCCTCAATTTACGGCTTCCCGCTTGTCGAGATAAATCCGACGCTTATGACCGAATGGGAAAAGAAAGTTAAGCGTTTGATGGATATTGTTATATCTTTAATTTTATTGATAATAAGTTTCCCGATTATTATAATTACATCTATCTTTATTAAGCTGGATAGTAAAGGTCCCATACTTTACAAACAGGAACGTGTCGGGCTGAACGGAAAAGTTTTTTATGTACTGAAGTTTCGCTCAATGGTAAATGATGCGGAGAAAAAAACCGGTCCCGTCTGGGCAGGCAAGGACGACCCGCGCGTAACTAAGGTCGGCAAATTTATTAGAAAAGTGCGGATTGATGAATTGCCTCAGATGTATAATGTTCTTAAAGGGGAAATGAGTCTTGTAGGTCCCAGACCCGAAAGACCTAAGTTTGTCGAGCAGTTTGCTAAAGAGATTCCGCTTTACAAAAGGCGTCTTCTCGTTAAACCGGGATTAACCGGCTGGGCGCAGGTAAAACATAAATACGACGAAAACATTGAGGATGTAAAAACCAAATTAAAATACGATTTGTTTTATATTGAAAACCAAACTTTAAGAATGGATTTAAAGATTCTTTTCAGAACAATATTTGTTGTGTTATTAGGTAAAGGACATTTTGAGGAATGAAAAAAACATTAGTTATTATACCGACCTACAATGAGATGGAAAATATCAGTAACATTATTAACTCGCTTACCGATTACTATCCCGAGTTCGATATATTAATTGTCGATGATAATTCTCCCGACGAGACTTGGAAATATGTTGAAGAAAGAGGAAGAACCGATAAGAGAATTCATCTTATTAAGCGCGAAGGTAAAATGGGGCTTGGTACGGCTTACGTTGCCGGATTTAGATTCGCAATAGAAAACGACTACCAACGCGTAATACAGATGGATGCGGATTTTTCTCATGACCCGAAATCTATTAAGGATTTGCTCCGTTTCAGCGATGATTTTGACCTTGTAATCGGAAGCCGTTACATACAAGGCGTAAACGTTGTGAACTGGCCCATGTCCCGATTACTCCTTAGTTATTTCGCGAATGTTTACACCAAATTAATTACCGGACTTCCGGTGAAAGACGCAACCGGCGGATTTAAATGTTTTAGAATAGACGTTCTTAAAGCAATCGACCTGAGTTACATACGCTCCAACGGTTACGCATTTCAAATTGAGATGAATTTTAAAGCGTGGAAAAAAGGTTTTTCGATTAAGGAAGTTCCGATTGTATTTACCGACCGTTTGGAAGGTTCATCAAAAATGTCTAAAAAGATTGTACATGAAGCAATTTTTATGGTGTGGAAACTTCGCTTAAGATCAATTTTCGGAACACTAAAATAGCCTGTTATGGTTGACCTTTCCGTAATAATCGTTAGTTACAACGTAAAGGAATTCTTACAGAATCTCCTGACCTCTATTGAGAAAGCCATCGGGAATCTTAATGTTGAAACGATTATCGTTGACAACGCTTCCGAAGACGGAACGGTTGAAAGTATTTCCCGGCGTTTCCCGCAAGTAACTCTCATAGCTAACAAAAAAAATGTCGGATTCGGCAAAGCCAATAACCAAGGGATGAAGCTCGCACGTGGAAAATATTTTTTAATTATCAATCCCGATACGATTGTTCGTGAAGACACGTTTGTAAAGATGATTAATTTTTTGGAAGAAACTCCCGATGCCGGAATGGCGGGCTGCAAAGTGCTGAATCCCGATGGTTCGCTTCAACTCCCTTGCAGACGCAGTTTTCCCGGTCCGTGGGTTTCATTTACGAAGGTCTCGGGGTTAAGCGGGCTTTTCCCAAAATCAAAAGTTTTCGCCGGATATAATCTTACTTATCTCGATGAAAACAAAACGTACCCTGTCGATGCAATTTCAGGTTCTTTTATGTTTCTGCGCCGTGAAGTTTACCAAAAAACTTCCGGATTTGATGAGGAGTTTTTTATGTACGGCGAAGATCTTGATTTTTGTTATCGCGTAAAAGAAGCAGGCTATAAAATATATTATTACCCCGAAACGGAAATTATTCATTACAAAGGGGAAAGCACAAAGCGCAGCAATATCGACGAAACAAGAATTTTCTATCAGGCGATGGGATTATTTGTTGAAAAACATTTTGCTTCCTCGTGGCTTGTTAAATTGCTGCTGAAACTTGCGATTGTTTTTAGAGAAGGATTTGCTTTTGCCAACAAAAACAAACTTGTGATTATTCCCGCGCTCATCGATTTTATTTCATTTATGCTGCTGCTCTACGCGGCGGAACAAATTTATTCTTTCCGCCCGAATTGGAACGGCTTTCATGCCGATACAAAACCTTGGATTTATATTCTGCCCGCTCTTTTTCAAACGGTAGTTTCATTTTTAACCGGCGTTTACAAAAGGAATTCACTCAGCGTTTCCAAAACGATTCTCGCTCTCTTTATCGGACTTGTTTTAATTTCAGCGTCAACATTTTTCCTTAAACAATATGCTTTCAGCCGCGCCGTTGTTCTAATCACTTATCTTCTGGTCTTTTTCTTCTTCTCATTTTGGAGAATTTTTCTCAAGCTCTTTTTTAAGGTTGGAATTAAAGATATACTGAAAAAACGAAAAACCGTAATTGTAGGCACGGGGAGTTCCGCCCGTTCTCTTTACGACAAACTTAAAAAAAATATTCAAACACACGATGACGTTTTGGGCTTTATTTCATTGGATATGAAGGAGGTCGGGGAAAAAATTGCGGATGATAAATTCGTGCTCGGTTCACTAAAAAATATTGAAAAAGTCGTAAAGGATTTACATGTGGACAAAGTAATTTTTACCTCCGATGAAATTTCCTTTTCCGATATTTTTTCCGTCGTATCAGAAGAACAAAACGAAGATGTTAATTTTCTGATTGCCGGCGGCGAGCTTGATTATATTGTGGGGAAATCGGCGGTTACAATTTTGGACGATATTTCCCTTATGGAAATAAGTTACAATATCAGTTCTTCCTCGCACAGAATCAGCAAGCGCGTAATGGATGTTTCTCTTTCCCTTCCTATTTTGCTGTTAATTTTTCCTTTCGTATTTTTATTGTTTAAAGGAAAACGGAGTGATTTTACTCGGTTTGTTCTTGCAGTTCCTGATGTTTTATTCGGAAGAAAAAGTTTTGTAGGACCGAAAAAGAAAACATCAAATAACGGACTGTTTCTCGGCAAGCCCGGACTTACCGGTTTTTGGTTTACCGAAAACATTAGCGATGATAATTCCGGAAAGATTGAAAAATTTGATCTTTACTATGCTAAGAATCAGAATGTTTGGCTTGATTTGGATATTTTAGGCAGAACGATTATGAAAATGTTTAACGGAGAATAAATTATGGCAGCGCCAGTTTTGGAATTTGAAAAACCGATTATTGAATTGGAAAATAAAATTGAAGAGATGCGCAAATATCAGGATAATCTTGATATTCGTACGGAGGTTGAAAATCTTGAGAAGAAAGTTGAAGAATTAAAAAAATCAATTTACAAAAATCTTACACGCTGGCAGCGTGTTCAGCTTGCGCGTCATCCGGAACGCCCTTACACATTGGATTATATTTATCTTATGACGGAAGATTTTGTGGAACTTCACGGCGATAGACTTTACGGCGACGATAAAGCAATAATCGGAGGCTTTGCAAAAATTGAGGGAAGAAAAGTAATGATAATCGGACACCAAAAAGGGCGCGATACAAAATCGAATCTCTACCGAAATTTCGGAATGCCCAATCCCGAAGGCTACCGCAAGGCGCGGCGGCTAATGGAGCTTGCCGAAAAATTTCACGTTCCCGTTGTTACATTAATTGATACTCCCGGCGCTTTCCCCGGTTTGGAAGCCGAAGAGCACGGACAAGCCGAGGCGATTGCAAGAAACTTATTCGTAATGTCCCGTCTGAAAGTTCCGATTGTTGTTGTAATTATCGGCGAAGGAGCAAGCGGCGGCGCATTGGGAATCGGCGTGGGCGATAGAATTTTGATGCTGGAAAACACATGGTATTCCGTGATTAGTCCCGAATCATGCTCAAGTATTTTGTGGAGGAGTTGGGATTACAAAGAGCAGGCTGCCGAAGCGCTTAAACTTACTCCGAACGACTTACTCGAGCAGGGAATCATCGATAGAATTATTCCCGAACCTCTCGGCGGCGCGCATAAAGACCATAAAAAAACCGCAGAAACTTTAAAGAATGTTTTGATTGAGGAAATTGAAAATCTTTCCAAACTTACCGAAGTAAAACTGATTAACGCCAGGCTTGCAAAGTTCGGAAAGATGGGAGTTTACGAGGAAAGTTAATCCGGCAATTATTAATCTCAAAAAATTTAACGGTGGGAAAATATGATTATTCATAAACACGTTATCAGAGTACGTTATGCTGATACCGATGCTATGACTTTTGTTTATAACGGAAAATATTTTGAATACTTTGAAGTAGGAAGAACCGAGCTGCTGCGGAGTTTGGGTTTACCTTACAGCGAAGTGGAAAAACAAGGCTATCAACTTCCCTTGATTGAAGCGGGAATAAAATATAAAAAGCCGGCGTTTTATGATGATTTGCTTGAGATTGAAGCGCGGTATTCGTTGGATTCCTCCCCGAAGGTGCGAATCGAATATACAATCAGAAAAGAAGGAACCGACAGGATAATTACGGAAGGTTTTACCGAACATCTTTTTATTGATTCCAAAACCAAACGCCCTGTTCGCCCCCCGAAATTTTATGTCGATATAATTAAAGCCGCCGAAGAAAAAGCGAACGGTTAGAATGTATGCTTAGCAAAATCAAGGAATTATCAAAAGATACTGCCGTTTACGGAATCAGTACTATTATCGGGAGATTCCTCGGGTTTCTTCTTGTTCCTTACTACACAAATCTTATCAGCGCCGCCGAGTTCGGCATTTACTCCAATATTTACGCATACTTGGCATTTTTGAATATCGTTTATATTTACGGAATGGATGCGGCGTTCATGAAATACGCCTCCGTTGATAAATCCAATCTTAAGCGGATTTTTTCCACTTCATATTTAACGATGGCTTTAACTTCCGTTTTTTTTACATTTATTCTCTACACGGTCAGAAATCCGATTATTACTTTAACTCAGCTCGGGCAAGCTCATTCACAAATTTACTACTATGTTCTCGCAATATTATTTTTAGATTCCCTTTCGATTGTTCCCTTTGCTCATCTTCGTTTGGCGCGCAAAACAAAGAAGTTTGCTTTTATCAAGATTACGAATATCATTATAAATTTATTGTTGAATATATATCTAATAAGTTTTCTGCACTACGGAATCGAGGGAATTTTTATTGCAAATGCCGCCGCTTCCTTATTCTCGCTTATTGCTCTTCTGCCGGAAATTGTAAAATATATCGAACTGAAAATTAACATTCCCTACCTCAAACAAATTCTTAAGTTCGGAATTCCATACCTGCCCGCCAGCATGGCTGC
This sequence comes from uncultured Melioribacter sp., assembly GCA_964387835.1. Lineage (GTDB taxonomy): Bacteria > Bacteroidota > Ignavibacteria > Ignavibacteriales > Melioribacteraceae > WGAL01. The sequence goes on along the minus strand of CAYLYR010000041.1, from coordinate 1,405 downwards.
GATGATAGTACAAGTAATAGATAGACCGCTCGTACTTGCTATGAAAGGGAAAGCCGTGCTCGGAATTTACTCGGCTAATTACAAACTCGGTATTTTTATGATGCTTTTCGTTTCGATGTTTCAATATGCTTGGCAGCCGTTTTTTCTGAATAATGCAGCTGAGAAGAATGCAAAGGAAATTTTCTCCAAAGTACTAACCCTTTTTTTAACGGCAGCCGCGCTCCTTTGGGTTTTTGTTTCTCTCTTTATAGATAATTTTGCAAAAATCGAACTCATGCAGGGACGTTTTCTTGTGGGTAAGGCATATTGGGCGGGCGTTTATATCGTTCCGATAATACTTCTCGCTTATGTTTTTCACGGAATGTATGTTAATTTTCAAGCCGGAATTTATATTAAAGAAAAGACCCGATACTTTCCTTATATAACATTCGGCGGCGCGCTTGTAAATATTGTTACAAATATTTTTCTCATTCCGCTTTGGGGAATTTTCGGCGCTGCGGTTGCAACTTTAGCAAGCTACATTACAATGGCGGGAATTTCATTCTACTTCTCGCATAAATTCTATCCCGTTAATTACGAATACGGAAAAGTAATAAAAATTTTGTGCTTGTTGATTTTCGGAATTTCAGCCTACTATTTCCTCTATTTTTCCAATGAACTCACTTTGCTTAATAAATCCGTTTTGTTAATTCTTTTTATTTCCGGAATGTTTCTTCTTAGAGTTGTAAAAACAGCAGATTTTACTTCTTTTACCAAAATGTTAACGGGGAAGTAACCGAACTGAAAACCGGCGAATGATAAATATTTAAATTTCTTTCTTCCGGCTTTTTTTATAGAATTAATTTATCCGCCGGACTTTTAATTTTGTTAATTGAATAAGACGAAACATGCGTATAAATTTGTGTCGTTTCAAGCCGTTTATGTCCGAGTAATTCTTGAATGTACCGAATATCGGTTCCTTCATCGAGCAAATGCGTTGCAAAACTGTGGCGCAAAGTATGTACGGTTGCTTTCTTTTTTATTCCGGCTTTTTTCAGAGAGCGTTTAAAAACGGACTGCACGCTTTTGGGGCTGTATTTTCCGCCGTTTTGTCCTTCAATTATATATTTTTTGGGCTTGTACTCTTTATAATATTCACGTAAAAGTTTTAAAACATTTTCCGAAAGCATTACATATCTGTCCTTTTTCCCCTTTGCGCCTCTAATATGAATTCTCATCGATTCGGAATTTATATCGCCTATTTCCAAATTAAGCAGCTCTCCCAAACGCAAACCGGCGGAATAAATTAAAAGCAAAATTGTTTTATGTTTTAAGTTTTTTGTTGCTTCCAATATTATGGAAATTTCTTTAACGGAAAGAACCGTAGGCAAAATACTCGGTTTTCTCAATTCGATATTCAGCGCTT
>CAYLYR010000040.1:0-13469 GCA_964387835.1 uncultured Melioribacter sp. | reverse complement strand
TAAAAAGACGACAATCAATTCGAAAAATAGTTTTTTCCAATCATATTTTCTAAATGGCTGAAAAATTTTTTTAGATTCCGGCATATTTTTCCCCTTTTATTTAAACTTGCCCGCTAACCTTTACTATTATCTCACTATATTTCAAATTAATATTGTTATGCTACTTAACGGCATTCCCTGGCTTGTTCGGATTCTTACAAGCATCAATGTTATACCTCAATATTTCTATTATTCTGTCGAGGAGAGATACTCGGTAACAGAGTAATCCTTGTTTTTTCTCCTTCTCAATATAAATACTTTCTCCGGTACATCAAAATGTTAGTTAGCTGTTTTAATCGGGACCCCAACTTGACGCAGGGTAGTTTACTTTTCAATCAATTTTCTCTACCAAAATTTGTATCGGTAAAAATTACACCGTGGTCATCTAATAAATAGTTCCTTGTACACGAAAATTTGCAATCCACGCCCGTTTTTCTTAATTCGGATTTTTAGTTATTCCGACGAGGAGTGGTCCTCGACGGCAGGGGAAATTTTACTACGGCTGCCTTCTTCCTGACGGAGAAAATAGAATTAAAACTGTTCATTCCCATAACGCAGAGGGATATAGGAATAAATCTTTATCTGAAGTTCCTTACAAACTTAAGTCTGAATCACACCGACATTAAACTTTTCGCGCTCGGGATTGTTATTGCAAACGTCAAGCGACATTGAAATGTACTCGCGAGTTTTTGCCGGATCAATTATTTCATCAATCCATAAACGGGAAGCAGCATAAATCGGTTCTCCCTTTTCATCGTATGACTTTTGGATTTCGGCAAGAAGTTTCTTCTTATCCTCTTCGGCAAAAACTTTTCCTTGTTTTTTCATTTGTTTTAATTTTATATCGAGTAAAACATTGCTTGCCTGTGTGCCCCCCATTACCGAGATGCGCGCGTTGGGATAAGCAAAAATAAATCTCGGGTCGTATGCTTTTCCGCACATGGCGTAATTGCCCGCGCCGAAACTATTGCCTACAATAATTGTAATTTTGGGGACTACACTGTTTGCAACGGCGTTCACCATTTTAGCTCCGTCCTTAATTATGCCTCCGTGTTCGGCTTTGCTGCCGACCATAAATCCCGTAACATCCTGAAAAAAGATAAGGGGAATATTCTTCTGGTTGCAGTTCATTATAAATCTTGTCGCTTTATCGGCGCTGTCGGAATAAATTACTCCGCCGATTTGCATTTCCCCTTTTTCGCTTTTAACTACCGAGCGCTGATTTGCCACAATGCCGACAGCCCAGCCGTCGATTCGCGCATAAGCCGTTACGATTGTTTTGCCGTAGCCTGCTTTGTATTCGTCAATTTCGGAATTATCAACAATCCGCGCAAGTAATTCATAAGTGTCGTATTGCTTAAAATTATCTTCCGGTAGAATACCGTAAATTTCTTTCGGCGAAAACTTCGGGGGTTTAGGTTCCGTTCTGTTGAACCCGGCTTTTTCTCTTTTGCCGTATTTGTCGGTCAAGCTCCTGATAAGCTCCAAGCCTTCGTTATCATCCTTAACAATGTAATCGGTAACGCCGGAAACGTTGGACTGAACTTTCGCACCGCCGAGACTTTCGTTATCGATTACTTCCCCTATTGCCGCTTTTACGAGATGAGAGCCGGCAAGAAAAACGGAACCTTCTCCTTCAACTATTAACGCTTCGTCCGACATAATCGGGAGATAAGCGCCGCCTGCAACACATGGTCCCATTATTGCGGCAAATTGCGGAATACCTTTTGCGGACATCTTGGCGTTGTTGCGGAAGATTCTTCCGAAGTGCTCTTTGTCGGGGAAAATGTCTTCCTGCAGCGGAAGGAAAACTCCGGCGCTATCAACAAGATAAATAATCGGCAGCATGTTCTCCATGGCGATTTCCTGCGCGCGCAAGTTTTTCTTTGCAGTCATCGGGAACCACGCTCCGGCTTTAACGGTTGCGTCGTTGGCTACGATAAAAAACTTTTCCCCGTTGATTTCCCCAACTCCCATAACTGTTCCTGCGCTCGGCGCGCCGCCGTATTCTTTGTACATTCCGTGAGCCGCAAAGGAATTTATTTCGTAAAACTTACTGCCATCGTCGATCAGCGCTTCGATTCTTTCTCGAGCCGTTAATTTTCCTTTTGCATGCTGGCGTTCAATCGCTTTTTCGCCCCCGCCGAGTTTAATTTTGTCGTGCAGAGCTTTAATTTTTCTTACAAGGTTTTTGTAATTATCTTCGCGCCGTAAAAATGTTTGATTTTCTTTCTGTTCGCCGCCTATTTGTTTCATATCTCACCGTATTGTGTAATCAAAAAAAATTATTTGAGTAAAATGTCTTTTCTTCAAAGATTCATTCCAAAATAGCAGTGCTTCGATTTTTTATTAATACTTCTTTTTTGGTAAACCGCTGCATTCCGTCTCTGTTATGTTCCGGCCGTTTTGTAATTCTCGATTAATTTCTCCGCGAGAATAAAGGGAGAAATTTCCCGATTAACAACCTCGGGAGTTTTTTCGTCCAAGAATTTTTCTCTTACCGCATTCCACATTTCAATCCTAAGTTCATTATCAACAATGTTCCGGATTCTAATCTTATTATTTCTGATTCTTCTTTCAAGCAGCTTTCCCGAAGAGTGGAGGTACTCTTTATGTTTAAGTATTTCATTTAATATTTCATCTACCCCGATGTTCCGGTGCGCCACGGCTTTTATAATGCTCAAATCCCAATCCGAATCTCGGATGGAATTAAGCTGAAGAATAGTTCTTATTGACATTACGGCGTTATCGGCACCCGGTCTATCGCTTTTATTTAAAACAAAAAAATCAGCGATTTCCATTAAGCCGGCTTTCATCGCTTGGATTGAATCTCCCGATTCGGGGACAAGCACCACAAGCGTAGTGTCGGCGGTTTTGGCAATGTCAAGCTCCGATTGACCTACTCCGACAGTCTCAAAAATAATATAATCAAATCCGGCGGCATCGAGAACATCGCTTGCGTCAATTGCTTTTTTGCTTAATCCTCCCAAGCTGCCGCGGGTCGCCATGCTTCGGATAAACACATTCGGGTGCATCCCGATTTCGTTCATTCTCACTCTGTCGCCGAGAAGCGCTCCGCCGGTAAAAGGACTTGTAGGATCAACCGCAATTATCCCAACGGTTTTACCCTGCTCGATTAGTGATTTTGTTATTTGATTTGTCAGTGTGGATTTACCCGCACCCGGAGGTCCTGTAATTCCGATTTTGTAAGAAGTTCCTCCCGACTTGTAGATGTCATTTAAAGTATCGGAAGCATTATCGCTGTTAGATTCGACTTTACTTATCAGTCTTGAAATAATTCTCTTATCTTTTTTCTTTAACTTTGCAATAGTTTCGGAATCAATTATCATTACTTCCTCTTATAAAGTCCGTGTTCAAAAATATACTCATTTACTTCTTTTGTTAAAAAGTAATTAACGGGTAAGCCTTTGCCGATTCTATCTCGGATTTCCGTTGAGGAAATTTCAACGATAGGAGTATCGACAAAAATTGCTTTTGCAAAATAGCTGTGGAATGAGTAACTCGGCGCTACAAAATTTCTTTTAAGCACAACGAGATTTGCAAGCTCAACAATTTTATCGGGATCTTTCCAACTATTGAAATTAATTAGATTATCGTAACCGATAATGAAATCAATTTTTTCGTAAAATTTGCCGTAATGCTTTAATGTTTCTACCGTGTAAGAAACTTTGTTCGCCTTTATCTCAAAATCGGAAACGGTGAAGTTCGGATTTGATTCAATTGCTAATTTCACCATCTCCATTCTCCGGGCGGGACTAACGGATTTGTTGTTGATTTTGTGAGGTGAAACGTAACAGGGAATAAAAATGATTTTATCTAAATTCCTTTTTTCCAAAACGGCTTGAGCCGTAATTAAATGTCCAATGTGAATCGGATCAAAAGAGCCTCCGATAATACCAATATGCTCCATAAGTTATAATCGCTTAACTTTTAAAATTAAATAAATAATCAATAACAAACTAAAAAGATAAATGAAAATAGTATTAAGTTCAAAGTAAATTAATAAATTCCATATCAGATGAATTGTTACGGGGAAAGAAAAAGAGAGAAAATTGCCGTGCGGCTTTTTAATATTAAGCAGATAAAAAGTAGGAGCAACGGAATGCAGAATTTCTCCGTTCACTACTCTGTGAATAACTTCCGCCGTAGTAAAGTCGGAAGCTGCGCCAAAATAAAAGAGAATATTTTCAGTTAGTCCGAACAGAAAACCTATTGATAGAATTATTAAAACATCGCGCAGTTTATTTCGGCTTCGGAAATAATTATATGCGGCAATCTTTCCTCCTTCTTCGATAATAGGCGACAGAAAAGCAATCATTATTAAATAGGAATATTCCGGAAGAAGAATATTTATGGATAAATATAAAATATATTCAATAATAAATGAAGCGGCGGGAAGAATAATCAGTGAAATGAATAAAAGATAAAATATCGAAAAATGCCTTAAATAATTGAGTTTTTTATCTATTTTATTATATTTGTCCAATCTAAATCACTGTTTTTAGAAAATCATTTATTTGCTTCTAAAAATATCAATATTTATATTAACAAGCTAAAATTTTAGGGCTTAGCCCATGAAGATAAAATTAAATTTAATACCGATTGGTATTAGCAACATAGCTCTTTCAAAAGATGTGCACGACTTTGGATTACAAGCTCCGTTTAACGGCAAAGCTGATATTGAAATAAAAGTTGACCGCTCCGAACATCAGATTGTTCTTGGCTGCGAATTTAAAACTCAGCTTTTGCTTAATTGCGATAGATGTCTTGCCGAATACGAACAGAAAGTTTCCGGCGAGTTTACGGTAATCTATTTAGCGGAAAAAATTGATAGAGAGATTGACGATACGAACGTTTACGAGTTAACTCCCGATTTGACTTATATTGACCTTACTAAAGATTTTTATGATTTTATAAATCTGTCGGTTCCGCTTAAGCATATTTGTTCCGAAGATTGTAAAGGTTTGTGCCCGACTTGCGGAGCCAATTTGAATGTTGAAACGTGTGATTGTGAAAGTGAAAAGGTTAACCCGATTTGGGAACCTTTGCTGAAGTTAAAGAAAGATTTAAATGATTAATTAATAAAGGTGATGAAATGGCGCATCCAAAACGAAAAGTATCAAAAAGCAGAAGAGATAAGAGAAGAACGCATTATAAAGCCAGCGCTCCTACATTAAGCGCTTGCCCTAATTGCGGCGAAATGAAATTAAGCCACAGAGCTTGTCCCAACTGCGGTTATTATGCCGGCAAATCGATGTTTGTCCCAGACTAAACTTAAATTTCCATGAACAATTCCGATTCTAAAATAAGAATTGCCTTAGACACAATGGGAGGCGATAACGCCCCCCAAGTCGAGGTAAAGGGAGCGGTTTTATCTCTTCGTGAAAATTTACACGATTTATTCATTTATTTCGTGGGAAAAGAAGAAAAGATAAAAGCCGAATTGAAGAAGGAAAATTATTCCGGAGATAATTATGAAATTGTAAATGCCGACGAGGTAATTACAATGCATGATTCTCCGGCAAAAGCCGTAAAGACAAAAAAGAACTCCTCGCTTGTTGTCGCTTCCAAATTGGTTAAAGAAGGTAAAGCTCACGCGCTTGTAAGCGCAGGCAATACCGGCGCGGTAACAATGGCGTCGATTCTAAACATCGGGAGATTAAAAGGCGTTTCGCGTCCTACGATTGCTTCACCTATTCCTACGGAGAAAGGAACGCTTTCCCGCATTACCGATTCCGGAGCGTTTGTCGATTCGAAAGCCGAACATCTGCTTGAATTCGCAAAGCTGACTGATATATTTATGCGATATGTTCAGAAAGTTGAAAATCCGACTGTGGGATTATTAAACGTGGGCGAGGAGAATTCCAAAGGTTATCAGTTAACTTATGAAACTTTTGAATTGCTGGAAAAATCCAATCTTAACTTTAAAGGAAATATCGAGGGGAAAGATGTTTTTAAGGGAACTGTCGATATTGTTGTTTGTGATGGTTTTGTAGGAAATATTGTCCTTAAATTTGCCGAGTCGGTTCTTCCTTTTTTAAAAAAGAAATTTAAAGATTATGCAGATACCGGCTTGCTTCCGATGCTGCAAATAGGCATTGCAAAATCTGCCGTCAAAAAAGCTTTGCACGACACGGACCCCAATTACTACGGCGGAACTCCGCTTCTCGGAATAAACGGAATTACAATTATCGGGCACGGTTCAAGTTCTGCGATAGGCATCAAAAATATGATTTACGAAGCCGCAAAATCGCAGGAAGCCAATCTGATTGAAAAGATAAAAACTTCACAATAATAATTTTATTAGGTTAAATTGCTATGAGTAAAAGAGAGAGAAAAATCGTTAACGCTCAAATTACGGGCATTGGTAAATACATTCCCGAAAAAATTCTTGACAACAAGTACTTTGAGAAAATTGTCGATACTTCCGACGAATGGATTAGAACACGCACCGGCATTAGAGAACGCCATGTTTTGGAAGAGGGAGGAACAAGTACGCTTGCTACACGCGCCGTTGAGAATTTGATGGAGCAAACAGGCTTGAAGCCTGAAGAGATTGAAGTGATTATTGTCGCAACGGTTTCTCCCGATATGTTTTTCCCGGCAACAGCTTGTTTGGTGCAGGATAACATCGGCGCAAAAAATGCGTGGGGTTTCGATTTATCGGGCGCATGTTCAGGCTTCCTTTTTGCTTTGCAGACCGGAGCTAATTTAATTGAATCGGGACAGTACAAAAAAGTGGTTGTTGTCGGCGCGGATAAAATGAGTTCGATTGTTGATTATACCGACAGAACGACGTGTGTTATTTTCGGAGACGGCGGTGCGGCGGTTCTTCTTGAACCTACCGAGGATTTGGAATACGGCATGCAGGATTCCATCTTACATTGCGACGGTTCGGGCAAGGAAGCTCTTCATATGCTCGGCGGCGGATCGCTAAATCCTGCCAGTCACGAAACGGTTGATAAAAAGATGCACTACATCTATCAGGACGGACAGAAAGTTTTTAAAGTAGCGGTTAAGGGCATGGCGGATGTTTCGGTTGAAATTATGAAACGGAACAATCTGAAATCCGAAGACATTGCATATCTTGTTCCTCATCAGGCTAATTTAAGAATTATTGATGCGACTGCTCGTCGAATGGGGATTTCCAAAGATCAGGTAATTATCAATATTGATAAATACGGAAACACCACCGCAGCTACAATTCCGTTGTGCCTTGCCGATTATTACGAAGAAAAGAAGATTAAGCGCGGCGATAAGTTAGTGCTTTCCGCATTTGGCGCAGGCTTTACCTGGGGTGCAATCTATTTAACTTGGAGCATCGACTAATGGGTAAAACGGCGTTAGTATTCCCCGGACAAGGTTCGCAGTATGTTGGTATGGGAAAAGATTTGTATGATGGAATTCCTCTTGCCAAATCCTTATTTGATGAAGCTAACGAAATTCTCGGATTTTCAATTACCGATATTATGTTTAACGGTCCGATGGTGAAACTTAAAGAGACAAGCATCACACAGCCTGCCCTTTTTCTTCATAGCGCGGTATTATTTAATTTGCTGAAGGATATTTCTTTTGATGCCGCTGCCGGACATTCGCTTGGAGAGTTTTCCGCGTTATATGCCGCCGGAGCGCTTGGTTTTGAAGATGCGCTTTTGCTTGTGCGGAAAAGGGGAGAGGCAATGCTTTCCGCCGGAGAAAAAAGAAAAGGTACTATGGCGGCTGTTATAGGACTGGCGAGAGAAATACTCGAGAAAAAGTGTTCTGACGCTTCGAAACTCGGTGTTGTTGAATGCGCTAATTTTAATTCTCCGGGGCAAATCGTAATAAGCGGTTCGCCCGAAGCTGTTTACGAAGCGATGAAATTAGCAAAGGAAGCCGGCGCGAAGATTGTTAAGGAGCTGGTTGTCAGCGGCGCGTTTCATTCGCAGCTTATGGTTCCGGCTCGTAACGAATTGGAAGAAACTCTAAAGAATGCGGAAATAAAGTTTGCAGCGAAACCGGTTTACGCTAATGTAACTGCGGCGCCGGTTTCAGAGCCTAAAGAAATTAGAGAACTTCTTCTTCGTCAGTTAACTTCTCCGGTTCGCTGGGAGGAAACAATTGTGAATATGATTCAAGACGGATACGATAGTTTTATTGAGATTGGTCCCGGTAAAGTTTTGCAGGGATTAATTAAACGTATCGACAGAAACGTTAAGTTTTCGGGAATAGATAAAATTTCGGATATAAAATAAGATTTTGATTAGAAAATAAATTCAATTATATTAATTTTTTTATCAAGAAGAGGTTTAATTTTGGGTTTAAAAAAAGCTATTGTTACGGGAGGAACTCGCGGAATAGGAAAGGCAATTGTCAGCGAACTGGCTTTAAAAAAGGTCGGCGAAGATTTTTATTCCGACGTTGCTTTTATTTACAATAGCTGTGATTCCTGTGCCGACGAACTTGTTCGCGAGCTTACCGGAAAAGGCGCTAATGTTAAAGCTTACAAGGTTGAAGCCGCATCGTACAGTGATGTACAGGAAACCGTGAAGAAAATAATATCCGATTTAGGCGCAGTAGATATTTTAGTCAATAATGCCGGAATTACAAAAGATAATTTATTGATGCGGATGAGCGAGGAAGATTTTGACTCTGTAATTCAAGTGAACTTAAAAAGTGTTTTCAATTTTACCAAAGCCGTTTCAAGACAGATGTTAAAGCAGAGAAGCGGAAAAATTGTTAATATTTCTTCTGTTGTCGGATTAACCGGAAATGCCGGACAGGCAAATTATTCTTCCTCAAAAGCAGGAATTATAGGATTTACAAAATCAATTGCAAAAGAATTTGCCTCGCGCGGTATTAACGTTAATGCAGTTGCTCCGGGATATATTAAAACAGAAATGACGGATTCTTTAAACGATAATCAACAGAACGCGCTGCTGGAGTTTATCCCCATGAAAAGAATGGGAACTCCGGAAGATATTGCTAAAACGGTTCTGTTTTTAACAAGCAATGACGCCTCATATATAACGGGACAAGTAATTACCGTTGACGGCGGAATGGTTATGTGATAATTTTAACTAATTAAATATTTCCAAATAATAAAAACCAGGAGTGAAAAATGGACTTGGAAAAAAAAGTAAAAGAGATAATTATGGATAAGCTCGGTGTTGACGAAGGACAAATTACACCTGAAGCTTCATTTACAAATGATTTAGGCGCAGACTCTCTTGATACCGTAGAATTGATTATGGGATTCGAAGAAGAATTCGGTGTTTCCATACCTGACGAAGACGCAGAAAAAATTTCTACGGTCGGAGATGCAATAAGTTATTTAAAAGATAAGGTTGGCAGCTAATTTTTGTTGTCTTTTTTCGAGCCTGAAAAGTCTTCTTTTCAGGCATCTTTTTATCAAAAATAAGGTTTCATATGAGTGTTAAAAGAGTTGTAATAACAGGTCTCGGAGCTATTACTCCGATTGGGAATGATATTAATTCATTTTGGTCAGGATTGTTAGAAGGAAAAAACGGCGCTAGAACCATTACAAAATTTGATCCTTCGGGTTTGGCAACACAGTTTGCTTGTGAAATAAAAGATTTTGATGTTGAAAAATATATGGATAGAAAAGCCGCTCGTAGAATGGATTTATTTACACAATATGCTTTGGCTGCTTCGGCTCAGGCAGTTGAGGATTCCAATCTTGATTTGGAAAAAGAAGATTTGGAAAGAATCGGCGTTATTTACGGAAGCGGTATCGGGGGAATGGAGACGTTTGTAACACAACTGAACGCTTTCCAAAACGGAGGAGCCAGAAGAGTTTCTCCATTCTTTGTTCCGATGTTAATTACGGATATTTCCGCCGGTCATATTTCGATTAAGTATGGTTTCAAAGGTCCTAATTATGCAACTGTTTCCGCCTGTGCAACTTCGTCGCACGCTTTAGCCGATGCCTTTTTTATGATTCAGCGCGGCTCTGCCGATGTTATGGTTACCGGAGGTTCGGAGGCTACAATTATTCCGATGTCCATTGCCGGCTTTAATGCGGCAAGAGCTATCTCCACTTGGAATGATAAGCCGGAAAAGGCTTCGCGTCCTTTCGATAAAGATAGAAACGGTTTTGTTATGGGAGAAGGAGCGGGAACTTTAATATTGGAAGAATACGAACGCGCAAAAGCCCGCGGTGCAAAAATTTATGCCGAAGTTATCGGAGCAGGTTTAACCGCTGATGCCTATCACGTAACAGCTCCTGCTCCTGAAGGCGAAGGGGCTTATCGTTCAATGCGCGAGGCGTTAAGAGACGGTGGAATAAATCCCGAAGATGTTGATTATATTAATGCTCACGGAACTTCTACGCCTTTGAACGATTTGAATGAAACCAAAGCGATAAAAAAACTTTTCGGAGAACATGCTTATAAGATGTCCGTAAGTTCTACAAAATCGATGACCGGACACCTACTTGGAGCCGCCGGCGCAATTGAAGCCATTGCAACTACGTTGGCATTAAAGAACAATGTTGTTCCTCCGACAATTAACTTGGACGAACCTGACCCGGAATGTGATTTGGACTATACTCCGTATAAGCCGAAGGAGCGCGAAATAAAATATGCTGTTTCCAATACGTTTGGGTTCGGCGGACATAATGCATCGATATTGTTAAAGAAATTTGATGGATAGAATTGACTGTTTGGGAAAAAGTTAAGGAATTTTTCGGAGCGGCGGGCAATACGCCGCTCACTTTAGAAGAAAGATTAAAACGGCTGGAATTACTTCTCGGATTCCCAATTGAAAACTCCGCTCTATTCCTTGAGGCTATTACACATCAATCGGCTATTTCCAGATTCAATAAATTAAAGCATTCCAACCAACGCCTTGAATTCCTTGGTGATGCGGTTTTGGGAATGGTCGTTGCCGAATATCTTTTTAAAAACTATCCTGAAGATGACGAAGGTAATTTAACTAAATATCGGGTAAGACTTGTTGATAAAGAGGCTCTTTACAAAACCGCATTAAATCTAAAGTATGATAAAATCGTCCTATTCGATAAGCGCTTTATTAAGAACAATCGATCAGGATTAAAGTCAATTCTTGCCGATGCAATGGAAGCTTTAATCGGCGCGATTTATCTTGATCAGGGATTGAAAAAAACGGAAGAGCTGATAGAGAAATGGATTGTTGATATAATCGACTATTCCAAGGATTCAAATTATAAAGGGCAGCTTCTTGAAATTGCACATAAACAGGGATTTGGTAATCCCGTTTACGAATTGGTTAATGTTAAAGGTCCGGATCACGATAGAACTTTCACGATTGCGGTTTTAATTAAAAATAGAAAAATAGCGGTAGGCTCGGGACAAAATAAAAAGTCAGCCGAACAAAAAGCCGCAAGAGAAGCATTAAGAGTTTGGAAGGACGCGGTAAGAACTCTCTGAATTTACAGAACCGAACCAATTTTATATTGACATTCTTGTCATATTTCGTTAATCTTAAAACTTAAATTTTGATTTAATTAATAAAAATATAATAATGGAGGTTATCTCACATGCAGTTAATTGCAGCATTATTTGGTAGCATCACCTATGTGATTGCGCAAGCTCAGAGCACAGGCGTTTTAACTTATTTGCAAGAAAAATTTGAAGCTGGCGGCGGTTTCATGTGGCCTATTTTACTTAGTTTGGTTTTAGGTCTTGCTTTTGTAATTGAGCGTTTTTGGAACTTAACTAAAGCTTCCACAAATACAAAGAAATTTGTTGTTCAAATTAAAGAAGCCTTGGATGAAGGCGGAGTTGAAAAAGCTATTGAAGTATGCGAAAATAGCAGCAGCGCTATTGCTTCTGTTTTTCATGCCGGTTTAATGAGATTCGATGAAGGTTTGGACGCAGTTGAAAAAGCTGTTATGGCATACGGAGCATTGGAGATGGGATTTCTTGAAAAAGGTTTAATTTGGATCTCTACCTTTATTACCATTGCACCTATGTTAGGATTTACCGGAACGGTTCAAGGTATGATTGAAGCTTTTGACGCTATTGCCGCTGCAGCTCAGATTTCTCCCGGCGTTGTTGCTTCCGGTATTTCGGTTGCATTGTTAACTACATTATTCGGTTTGGTTACAGCTATGATTCTTCAGATTTTCTACAACTACTTCATTGCTAAAATTGATAGTATTGTAGCCGGAATGGAAGAAAGTAGTGTTGAACTTATTGATATGTTATACGCATTCAAAAAGAATAAAAAATAATCTAAACCGAGAGAAATAATTATGGCATTTAAGAAAAGAAAAATCAGAGACGCTGAAATTCCGTCATCCTCGATGGCTGATATAGCTTTCTTGCTTCTATTGTTTTTCTTGGTTTCTACTACTATTGATGTAGATACCGGTATCGGATTAACGTTGCCGGAATATATTCCGCCTGAACAACAGGAATTCGCCCCGATGTCGAAGGACAGAATGGCTGCATTACTAATTAACGCTTCCGGAGATGTTCTTTTGAACAACGAGCAAATTACTGTTAGTCAAGTTGATGAAAAGTTAAAACCAAGAATTGTAAGTAAGATTAATCTTCCTAAAAACAAAAAGTTAGTTGTTTCCGTTAAAACTGACAGAAAAACAAATTACAATGTTTATGTTCAGGTTCTGGATAAAGTAAAAGGCGCCTACTTTGAAGTAAGGAATGAGTATTCCCGAGAAACTTACGGACGCCCTTTTAAGGATTTGACTGAAGAAGAACAGAAAGACGTTCGTTCTAAAATCCCGATTATTATATCAATCGCAGAACCTGAAGCAGTTAAATAAAAAAGGAATAAGTAATAATGAAATTCGAAAAAAAGCGTGCGAATGCTAAACAAGAAATCCCAACAGCGTCGATGCCTGATATCGTATTTATGTTACTTCTCTTTTTTATGGTTTCAACTACTTTAAGAGAAGTTGACGTTTATGTTAAATATCAGCTGCCGGAAGCGAAATCGATTGAAAAGATTGAGAACAAAAGATTGGTTTCTTACATCTGGGTCGGTAACGACGGAAGAATTCAGCTGAACGACGCTATTGTAAAAGTTGATGAAATTCAGCCGCTTATGTATAAAAAAAGAGTATCTTTGCCTAACGTTATTGTTTCACTCAGAATTGATAAAAATTCCGAGATGGGACTTGTAACTGATATTCAACAGGAATTAAGGAAAGCTGATGCAAGGCGAATTAACTATTCAACTTTGCTAAAACAATAAAACAAACATTTTATCACAAGGCAGGTTGTATGAATTTATAGCCTGCCTTTTTTTTTGAACGGAGGTTCAAAATGTCCCTTAAAGATAAAATTAACCAAGACTTAAAAGAAGCTATGAAAGCAGGCGATAAAGTCCGCCTGCAGACAATTCGTTCTATTAGAGCATTAATTTTGGAATTTGAAAAAAGCGGCGCAAACCGTGAAATGACT
>CAYLYR010000039.1:0-13917 GCA_964387835.1 uncultured Melioribacter sp. | reverse complement strand
TAATCAAGAAGCGGAGTTTCCCCTTTATCTATTTCAGCTTTGAACTTGGAGAGTGAAATATCTGAAAATTTGAAAAAGACTCTCATAGTTCCCTCTTCGTGCGAACCTGAAAAGTACCACAAGTACAACATTGAGTTTGCGTGAAAACCGAGAGGCGATCGGGGGAACTTAGCGGTTAAATCGTTTGCCAGATTTTCAGCCTTAACAAAATCAAACATGTAAGCCGACTTGCTGAATTCCCCATATAAAGAATCCGCCCCGAAATTATTCGAGGCAGAAAAAGTGAAATTAGAAAAAAGTAGAATGAACGATAGAAAGAGTAATCTCATACTATTCGTTTTTCTTAAGTGAAAACTCTTTTGCGGCGGCAACAAATTGCCGGAAGAGAGGATGAGCCTTGGTTGCACGCGACTTCAATTCCGGGTGAAATTGACATGCCACATACCAAGGATGGTCTTTCAATTCAATTATTTCTACAAGTTCGCCGTCGGGCGAAGTTCCGCTGATAATCAAACCCTTCTCCTCAAGCCGCGTTCTAAATCTATTATTTACTTCGTAACGGTGGCGGTGGCGTTCGGAGATTGTCGGCTTCTTATATGCTTTGTATGCGTTTGTTCCTTTCTGCAGTTCGCACGGATAAGCGCCCAAACGCATCGAAGCGCCTTTCTCTTTAATGTTTCTCTGTCCCGGCATTAAGTCGATTACATTAAAACGTGTCCTTGCAAATTCTGCGCTGTGCGCTTTCGGCATATCGGCAGCGTTTCGGGCAAATTCAATAACAGCACATTGTAACCCGAGACAAATTCCAAAAAAAGGAATTTTATTTTCACGAGCCGCTCTGATAATCGAAATTTTCCCCTCTATTCCTCTTTCGCCGAAACCTCCGGGCACTAATACTCCATCGTATTTATTTACTATTTCATCGGCGTTTTCATCGCTAATTTCTTCACTGCTCAAATAACTGAGCTTAACCTCAACATCGTTTTCAGCTCCGGAATGAATAAATGCTTCGGTAATACTTTTATATGCGTCCGGCACTTCAATGTATTTTCCCGCAATTAAAATATTCACCGAGCCGTTAGGCGATTTAACTTTCCGCACAAATTCTTTCCACTCATTAAGATTCGCCTTTGAATCTTTTAGGCGCAATTCCTTTAACACAAGTCTATCCAACTGCTGACGAGCAAGCGCCAAAGGGACTTCGTAAATTGTAGCCGCATTGTAAGCCGAGATAACGCTTTTAGGACTCACGTTGCAGAACTGCGAAATCTTTTCCTTTATTCCCGTAGGTAAAGGATCATCCGAGCGGCATACAAGCAGATTAGGCTGAATTCCCAGCTCGAGTAAATTTTTAACGCTGTGCTGTGTCGGTTTTGTTTTAAGCTCACCAGCCGCAGAAATATACGGAACGTAAGTAACATGAATATCAATTGCATTGGTTCTTCCAAGCTGAACTATTATCTGTCTAATAGATTCCAGAAACGGGAGACTTTCAATATCGCCGACCGTTCCCCCTATTTCAGTGATAATAATATCATACTTACCGGTTTCGGCAAGTGCGAACATTCTTCTCTTTATTTCATCGGTGATATGCGGAATAACCTGCACTGTTGCTCCGAGGTAATCTCCGCGCCTTTCTTTTGAAATTACTTCATAATATATTTGTCCGGTCGTAGCGTTATTGTTTCTTGTCATACTTACATCTAAAAAGCGCTCGTAGTGCCCCAAATCCAAATCCGTTTCCGCACCGTCATCGGTTACGAAAACTTCGCCGTGCTGAAAGGGACTCATAGTTCCGGGGTCAACATTAATGTAAGGATCAAATTTCTGAATCGTTACCGAATAACCTCTCTTCTTTAATAATAGCCCGAGAGAAGAGGCTGTAATTCCTTTGCCTAGAGAAGACAAAACGCCGCCGGTTACAAAAATGAATTTAACTTTTTTGGGAGATTTTAATTTTACCATTAGACTACCGATTTAATTTAGGTTTGTCAAAAATAAAAAAAATAATGTTCGGAATCAGAAAAATAGGAGAACTAAATAACCATTTAAAATAAAAGCCCTGAAAATTCAAGGCTTTTAATTGTGGAGCTAAGCGGGATCGAACCGCTGACCTTCTGAATGCCATTCAGACGCTCTCCCAGCTGAGCTATAGCCCCGAAAAATGAAGTGTAAAAATAGGAATCTTTTCCCCTTTTGTCAAACAGCGATATTTTTTTATTTTGTGAACTTAATATGAAAAAATACTTCTCCATATTGCTCGGTTTGTTATTCCTCTCAATTGTAGGCTTTGTTGCCCGCGATGATACAAATCCCGTAAATATTCAAATACCGAATAAAAACGTAAGTTACAGCAAATATATTCAGCCGTTATTCAACATCTCATGTGCAATTAGCGGCTGCCACGATAACTTAACCGCCGCAGGAGGACTAAGTTTGGTTTCGTGGTCAACAACAGTTGCTAATCCGCAGGTTGTGTTCCCGGGTAATGCTGATAACAGTATGCTTGTTTGGGCAATTGAAGGACGCGCGCCTCAGCCTCCGATGCCTCCGATAAACAGCTCAATTCCTCCACTTACGCTTAATCAAATAAATGGAATTAAAACTTGGATTAATGAAGGCGCAAAAAATAACTGATAAACTTTCCGGCACCTACTTGCTGGAGATTTTTGCATCCGAAAAATTTGAAATCAGTGCGAAAAAATTCCTCGGGGAAATTTTCCCGTCAGGTTATTACTACTATTCCGGAAGCGCACAAAAAGGCTACAACTCACGTTTAGTACGCCATCTAAAAGAGGAAAAGACATTGCATTGGCACATTGATTATCTCACAACAATTAAAACAAACCGTATAACAACAATATTTTTATTTGAAAATGCTCCGAGAAGTCAGGAGTGCGAAGTTGTAGAGACTTTAATAAATAAGTTTCACCTCGATGATTATTTCTCCGGCTTCGGCAACGGAGATTGTAAAACTTGCGGGACTCATCTTCTTTACTCGAAGGAGAAAATCAATCACAGCCAATTTTCTTCTTTGTACCACTCTATAGTTTCTTTCAATCCTTCTTCTAAAGTTATTTCCGGCTTGTAACCCAATTCGTTTTTTGCTTTTGAAATATCACAAATCTGGTATTTCTGAACAAAGTCCTTAGCTTTTTCAAAATTAAACGTAGAAGGTCTTCGCTTGAATATCGAAAAAAATTGTGAGACGGCGCCGCTTAGATAAACAAACCAATGAGGTAATCGAATTTTTAACGCCTTCTTTCCGAAAACGTTTTTTAGAATTTCGGCAACTTCCTCCCAAGTATAAAATTTATCGGAACCGATGCAGTATGTTTCTCCAACCGATTTTTCGGATGTTGCGGCAAAATAAATCCCGCGGACCAAATCTTTAACATGAACAAGCGAAACCAGTTTCTTATCAAATCCGACAAACGTCATCAGTCCGGATTGATACGCTTTGAAGACCAAATAAATATCCGTATCCCTCGGACCATAAACCGCCGGAGGTCTGATAATTGTTATCGGGAGTTCATTAAAGTATTGCTTTACCAGTTTTTCTTCTTCAAGTTTACTTTTTCCGTAATGCGTGATCGGATTGGGCGACTCGTTTTCCTTAGCGCCTTTTTCATCTTTTGCAGGACCATTGGCAGCAAAACTACTCACAACCAACAATCTTTTTATTGCCGGACTTGCTTCCAAAATTGTTTCTATCAAATTTTTTGTTGTTTGAACATTCCCGCGGTAAAATTCATCGGAACTCTTTGCTCTTACAAGTCCGGCTACATGGAATATATAATCCTTATTTTTTACCGCTTCAAGCAGACCTTCCCTATTAAAAAATCCGCAATCGTAAATTGTTACATTCAGTCCTTCTATCCATTTTAGGTTACTCGATTTTCGTGTAAGAACGCTTACATCAAATCCTTCCTGCAATAAAAACTCCACAAGATGGCTTCCAACAAATCCTGTTCCGCCTGTAACTAAGGCTTTCATTCCGTTTTTCATTATATTATCGAAATTTTATTTTATAATATTTTTAATTATCTTAATAAGTTAATTTAGATGATATGATAAAATAAAAATAATAAAGATTTGTTGGAGGAAAATTTGGATTTATTCCAGAAATGTTATGACTTTACCAGAGCGGACGAAGTAAAAAAAATGGGACTTTACCCCTACTTCCGTTCAGTTCAGGAAAATGAAGGTCCCGTTGTAATGCTTGAAGGAAGAAAAGTAATTATGGCAGGTTCCAATAATTATTTGGGACTAACCGCTCATCCGAAAGTAAAGGAAGCTGCAATCAGGGCTTTAGATACGTACGGAACAGGCTGCTCCGGCTCCCGCTATTTAACGGGGACAATAGATTTACATATTGAACTTGAAGAAAAGTTAGCCAAATTTATGGGAAAAGAAGCCTGCTTGCTTTTCAGCACAGGATTTCAAACCGCACAGGGAGTTATTCCAACCTTGGTTAGCCGCGGCGAATATTTGGTTTCCGATAAAGACAATCACGCAAGCATTGTTGCCGGAACTTTAATCGCACGCAGTTCAATGGTTGATTTATTAAGATATAAACATAACAATATGGATGATCTCGAAAGAGTGTTAAGTAAACTCGATAGAGAAAAACCCAAATTAATTGTCAGCGACGGCGTTTTCAGCACGGGAGGCGAGATAGTTGATTTACCGAAATTGGTTGATTTGGCAAAAGCTAATAATGCTAAGGTATTATTGGACGATGCACACGCCGTAGGAGTTATCGGAAAAGGAGGTCGCGGAACGGCAAGCGAATTCGATTTGGAAGATGAAGTGGATTTAACAATGGGGACATTCTCCAAAACCTTTGCTTCTCTCGGCGGATTTGTTGTCGGACCTGAAAAAGTAATTAATTACATCAAGCATTTTGCCGCCTCATTTATTTTTAGCGCTTCCCCTACTCCATCCTCAGTTGCCGCCGCCATGGCTGCGTTGGAAATTTTGGAAGAAGAACCGGAACTTGTTGATAAACTTGTAAATAATGCCGCACGCGTACGTAACGGTTTGCTGAAAGCCGGATTTGACGTTATCCCCGGTAGAACAGGAATCGTTCCCGTTATTCTCGGCGATGACGCATTGGCTTTTACTATGTGGCGCAAACTATACGATGCGGGAATCTTTACTAATGTATTTATCTCTCCCGGAGTCCCTCAAGGTCGCCAAATGCTTAGAACAAGCTTTATGGCATCTCACGAAGATGAACATCTCGATTATGTTATTGACCAATTCATCAAGATAGGTAAAGAGCTTGGAGTTATTGAATAAAACTAAAGAAGGCTTAACCGCCTTCTTTCCATTTTAAAAAAGAGGTGAAAAATGGGAAACGTAACAGTTCGTAAAATTGATTATCCGAAAGAATTAAAGAAATTCATCAAATTCCCTTGGAAGGTTTATAAAAATGATAAATATTGGGTACCTCCCTTGGATTACGACCAGAAACACATTCTGAGAATGGAGAAAAATCCTTTCTTCAAACATGCGGAAATGGATATGTTTTTAGCTGAAAAGAATGGCGAGATTGTCGGCAGAATTGCAGCAATTAAAAATGATTTGCATAACGAAGTACATAAAGACAAAGTGGGATTTTTCGGCTTTTATGAAGCAATTAATGACCAGGAAGTCGCCGACAAACTTTTTGACGCGGCAAAGGATTGGGTTAAGTCGAAAGGTTTGGATAAACTCCGCGGACCTGCAAGTCCCGGCGTAAATGACGTTTACGGATTGCTCATAGACGGCTTTGAAGATTACCCGAGATTAATGATGTCCTATAATCCGAAGTATTATATGACGCAAATGGAGAATTACGGTTTCTACAAAGCAAAAGATTTGTACGCTTACCAAATAGACCAGGATAAAATCCTACAATCGGAAAAGATTACAAGAATTTCAAAATTAGCCGCAAAGAGAGCTAAAGCAACTGTTCGCTCTGTTAACATGAAGGATTTTCACGGTGAACTCGAAAAAGTAAAGTATGTTTTCAATAAAGCGTGGCAACCCAACTGGGGATTTGTTCCTTTTACCGATGAAGAAATTGAAGCGGCAGCTAAGGAACTTAAACCTCTTGTTGTTCCCGAATTGACAATCTTTCTCGAGATTGAAGGAGAAACAGCAGGTTTTGCTCTTGTAATGCCCGACTATAACTTAATTATCAAAGACATGAACGGTAAACTATTTCCCTTCAATTTCCTAAAATTAATGCGCTGGAAAGGTAAAGTCGATTGGGCAAGAATCTTAATACTCGGTATTGTTCCCGAACATCAGAAAAAAGGATTGGATGCCTATATGTATTATGAAATAACCGAACGCGCCATGAAGCTCGGAATTAATAAAGGCGAAGCGAGCTGGATACTTGAAGACAATATTATGATGAACAAAGGCGCCGAGATGATGGGCGGGACTTTGTATAAAAAATATAGACTTTATGAGATTGACGCTTAGCGTAATGGAATTCAGGTCTTAAAACTTTTGTATCCTTTTGAAAATTAGTAAAATCTTATCTATTTAAAATGAAGAATCTCCCGCTTATTCGGGAGATTCTCATTTCAACCATAATATTTACACTTAATATCTAACTGAAGCAAATCTTTTATTTCAATAACACCATCTTCCTTGTAGCGCTGAAAATTTGGTCTCCGTTATTGTTCTTAGCCGAAAGTTTGTAAATATAAACTCCGGAAGCAAATTCTCCGGCGTTCCATTTTACGGAATGATAACCGGCTGTTAACTTTCCGTTAACCAATTGCGCAACTCTTTGTCCAAGTACATTGTAAACATCAAGCGTTACATTTGAATTAACCGGTAGAGCAAATTTAATTATACTCGACGGATTAAACGGGTTCGGATAATTCTGCGCTAAAACGAATTTAACGGGAAGAGTATTTATGTCGTTCCCGTCATCAACCGAAACCGGTGTAAGCAAGTCAAGGTATTTACAAATATTTTTCAATAGTTCGCCTTTTACTGTTCCATCGGCAATTTTAGCATAGTTAAACGATAAATAAACCACTTGCCCGTTATAAGCGATTATCGAGGATTTATCCGTACTCTGCGTCCATACGGCAACTACTTCATTTGTATCGGCAGGGTCCATGGCGTCTTCATCGCCCCACTCCGAGTAGTTGTGAGTAATCGTAAGGGGAAGTTGGTTAGGTGAATGCCAAAGCATTGAACGAACATCTCTATTCTTAATATTTCCACTATTATCTGCAGACCAACCGGTAACATGCAGAATTGACGAAGCAATCGGTTCGGATCTATTTGCATAACCTAATTCTCCCCCTTCAATAAGCAGTTTTCCATCATTATTTACATAATCAATAATTTTAGTCTGCAAATTATTGTCTATCGAAGATTGGGATGCTCCCTGCAGATAGAAAATAGCGGAATAATTAGGCCAAGTAGCCGGATCCGTTGAAGAAGGAGTTTCAACCGTGCAGCTCATATTCCATGAGGCTAATGTATCCGCAATTTCCGTTGAAGTTAATTTTATTCCATCTACGTTTTTCAGAGGAATCGTTCTTTCTTTATCGGCAAAATATCCTTTGGAATCCGCAGCAAGAATTAATATACCGCTCGGAAGCTCAAGAGTGAAATTCCACGTTTGATTTTCATTTACCGTAATAAGAGTATCTAACATTTTATAACCGGAAGATTTAACCTTAACTTCATAATCGAAATTAACAACCGTATCGCTGAATACTCCCGGTTCGGAAGAAGATGTGTAAAGAGTTTTGTACAACTCTCCGGTGTCGAATCTGTAAAGTTTTACAGTTGCATCAAGATTCTCTCCCTGTTCATTTGTTACCGTTCCTTCCACATAACTCGAAGGAGCGTTTTGCAGCGTGGCTTCAACGGTATTGGAAGGATAGACTACAAAATAATCAAATGACGATGCTTCATATCCGAACGCTCTAACAAGGAAAGTAACGTCTCCGAGGTCAACAGGTTTCGGTGCTGTAAAATGCCCTGAAGTTGAAGTTGTAACAGAGAAAATTTCCTCATGGTTCTGCTGACATGAAACAACAGCGCCTGCAATTCCATTACCTTGTGAATCTTTTACATATCCTTCAACACTTCCGGTTGCTTTAATTACCGGGAATGTTCTAACAAAAGTGTTATATCCGGGCTGAACTAAAAATGCAGTAATAGGATTTGTAGCAACAGGCGTTACGGACATAGTATCAGCAAGATCGGAATTGAACACACCGTCTTCGCCGGCGGTATAAACAACTACTCCATCTTTTGTTCCGCTTCCTTTGATTGTTGCCGTCAATCCGACCGAGAAAGTATCGACCAATCCGTAATTGGTTTCTACGGTAAGCTGAGGATTTGCAAAATCCGTTCCGCCGGTAATAAAGAGCGTATCTGTAAAGAGCAAATAACTGTCCGCAGCGCGTTTTCCCATAACTAAAATGTAAGGTCCGACGGGAGATTCAACCGAAAGGTTTGCCGTACCGTTGTTATCCGTCATAACCGTATCCACAAAATATCCCGGAGCTGTTGCCCAAACTTTAACTCCTTCAATCGGTGCGTTGGATGTATCGGTAACGTTAACCGCGACTTGCGTAGCCGTTTGAATTGCAGCCGAACTCGGAGTAAGAGTAACATTTGCCGGAACGATTGCCTGAATATTTTCGATGTAGGGAATTTTGTTCAAAGCTGTTATTGTAAGAGTATATGTCCCCGGCTCCGTAATAGGTCCGCCGAAATCGAAAGTTGCATGTCCGTTTTCATCGGTCATTGCTGATGCGATAAGTTCGCCGTCTTTTGTAAGTCCGAGCAAAGCCATTGAAACACCCGGGACATCCACATCGAAAGTGGAAGAACCGAGGATAAGAACAGGCATATGGTTAACAGCCATTTGCGTCGGAACTCCCCAGTAAACCATAAGTGAAGGATCCCCGAACAGTTGGTAAATTTCCCAATAGTAATGAATCCTCGGCGAGTTAGCGGTAGTAACGGCAAAATCGCCTACATAAACCATCGCGGATTGCGTGGTTAAATCATCGGTTATATTTGCGGCATCATAAGCGCCCATTGATGTTTCTTCGAATGTAGGAGTAACTCCGTCGCCGACATGATCGAAAGCGCCGGTTGACCACCAAACATCTTCATCCCAATAAGTTGAGTTGGTTCCGCCGATATATCCGATTGCACCGGCGTTTGCCTTACGGAGCCAAGCTTCGCCGAAACACTCGCCGGTATCGAACGCTCCGGTTAAACATGCGTTTCCGATTGCCAAAGTATATTTACCGTCGTTAGTAAAATTATGCACGTCGGAAACGGTAAAATTCGGGTCAGCCCAACTTGTCGGGCTTCCATGCGCAGTGTAATTGATAAAAGCAATTCCGTTATTAATATCACTCGTTATTTCCGATTCAAATTGACCGCTTCCGGTTGTTTCGTACATATTTGTATTAAAACCGTTGGCTGCGTTATAGTAATAAACTTGACCATATCGAATTGTCGGATAACCGTATGCAGAAGCGTTTGAAGCGTCCCATCCGGCAATAAGTGTAATATTATTGAGGTATGAAGGATCTGCAATTTGATATTTTTCGTAATAGAGGGTTTTATCAACCTGAGGCTGAAGTTCATCAACCGTACGCGCCGAAAATCTTGCCGGATACATATCGGGCAGAAAATCACCGGTTACATCAACAAACGATAAATCCGTTACATGTCCTCCGGTCGTTCCGCTAAAGGGGGGAATTTGCTGTGTATCCCCTACAAACAAAACGTAGGTCGGCGCCGGGTCATCAGGCGTAGCGTTATTATACAAATCATGTAAGTAATTTTTTAGTTCCGTATTTCCAATTGAACCGTCAAACGTTTTAAGAATAACGTTAAAACCTTGTTGCGTCTTCCAATCAATAAAAGGCTGCATTGTTGCGATAAAATTGTTAGGAACAACTATTACATATTTTTGCGGGAATCTGATTAAGGATTGAGGATCATCCTTTGTTTCCAATTTAACTATATTATCAAAATTTGTTTTAAAGAAAGGAGAATAATATTTTTCTCTGAGACTTTCTGTCGCCTGTAAGTCGGCATTCTTAAAATTAATCTTTAACACTATGTTGTACTTAACTCTCAGTTCGTTTTTAACGGGATTATATTCAACAGGGGCAACCTGAACAAGAGCTAATCTTTTGTACCGCATAATTCCGAGAATTTTAGTCTCGACTCTTTGTATCGAGTAAAATTTATCTTCGGAGTAAACCGCACGATTGTATTCGAAAGGAACTGCGGATGCATCTTCACTTTTTGAAAGTGACGGCTGCGTCGGCATTAATAAATTTACAATTCCCTCTTTGTTCAGATTAATTACTTTTTCATCGTAACTGACTACTTGCGCTTCAATATCAGCGCCAACGGGAATCTCTACAATCTTATTCATCGTAGGAAGATTCGGTTCTCCGATATTGTGTGAATGATAAAATCCCGGTATTGTAACCTCGGTGAATTCACCGGCTTTTGTTTGAACATCAAAATACTTGATCTTTCCGACCGAATATTTCAACAAGTATCCGTTATCATTTTGAGAAAGCAGATCAATAGCGCTTTTGCTTTCGGATACTTTAAGAGACTGTGCATTTAATGAAAAGACAGTCATTAAAACCATAATAGTAATTGTTTTGAAAAACCTCACGGTATAACTCCATTTGATTATTTGTAAATAAATTTAATAATATTATAATATTTTATAAAATGCAATTATAGAAAAGAAGTTTCATAATTTTATTACTTGACAAATTAAGAATTAATAAAAAAAAATTTCTACTTTTGTTACTTATGTTAATATACTTTTAAATGGAAAACAATATGCCCGAGAGAAAAATTAATTTATCGGATGATTTCCCCGAACTAACTTTTACAGCTTGGAAAGAGAAAGTAATAAAGGACCTTAAAGGAAAATCATTCGAAAAATTGTTCACTAAAACATTTGAAGACATTACGCTGCAGCCGCTTTACGATTTTCACCAAAGCCGAGGAACTCTCGAAAAATCACCTTATCCGTCACAAGTAAATTATCGCAGAGGTTTTAGCCCGTCCGGATATTCATTAAGGAAATGGCAGATTGCGCAAAACCTTTACGAGACTGTACCGGAAAAGTTTAACATTATTGCAAAACATGAATTGGAACAGAGGCAGAATGCAATTTCAGCAAGAATTAACGGAATAAATAAAAAACTGATTCTTGACAAACTATCACTTCGCATTAACAATTACGATGATTTTAAGAACGCGTTTTCCGGAATCGATTTCACCAAAGTTCCGGTTCATCTTTCTTTAACTTCAGACTATTTACGATTTTTTAATTTCCTTCAGAAATTCTCAAACGAACAAAAATTGGAGATGGAAAACTTCAAAGGAAGCGCTGCCGCCGATCCTATACGTACTTTTGCCGCTTCCGGAAAGATACCGAAGTTAAATTTGAACGACGATTCATTAAAATTCTACGAATATGTAAAATCGATGTCAGAGCTTTTCCCGCCGGTAAGGACAATTGGAATAGACGCTTCAATCTATAGCGATGCCGGCGCTACGGCAGTTCAAGAATTAGCGTTTTCGCTTGCAGCAGGAGTAGAGTATTTTAATTTTCTGAATGAGAAACTATCGAACAACCTCATTGCGAAAAAGACACGATTTACTTTCGGGATTGGCACAAACTTTTTCATGGAGATTGCGAAACTGAGAGCTTTCCGAATTTTATGGGATTCCGTTCTTACAGGCTTCGGAGTTAATGTAAATCTTAATAGAATATTGGTTGAAGTGCGAAGTTCACAGTTTACTCAAACAATAACAGAGCCTTATTCCAATATGCTTCGCGCAACAACGGAAGCGCTTGCCGGCGTTATAGGCGGGGCGGATTTAATTGATATTGCTCCTTACAATATCGGATTTGAGAAACCGAGCGCATTTTCGAGAAGGATAGCCGCTAATATTCAAATTATTATTCGCGAAGAAACAAACATCGGGAAAGTAATTGATTCGGCGGGAGGTTCCTACTACGTGGAAAATCTGACAAACGAGTTAGTTAATAAAGCTTGGGAATTGTTCCAAACAATTGAGAAAAACGGCGGAATGATTGAGGCATTAAGAAAAGCGATTCCTCAAAAGATGGTGAATAAAATCCGTGAGGAAAAAATCAACTATCTGAAAATGAGAAAATCTTCGTTAATCGGAACAAACGTTTACGTAAAAAACTCCGGTGAAATTCCGGTCGAGATTTCACCTCCGGCAAAACATAACTCTGCTTTTACCGACTCTTGGGAAGAGATTGAAAAATTCGACTTCTCCCGTGCCTCCATGATATTTGAGGACTTGCTGAAATCGGTAAATAAATATGCCGAGGAAAACAAAGGCTTTCCGCAGGTTACGGGACTTGCAATCGGAGAGATTTCCGATTACAAACCGCGCGCCGATTTCAGCCGCTCGTTGTTTGAAACAGCTGCATTCGAGATTAACTTTAACGCAGTGGATAAAATCAATTTCGATATTGAGCAAATACTTAAAAACTCGGATAGCCGAATAATTCTCTTAGCTTCATCCGATCAAAAATATCTTGAATTTATCGAAGAATTAAAATCCTTAATTTCCGATAATCCGGACAGAACATTTATCCTTGCGGGAAAGCATCCGGAGATTGAAGCTGTATTACAAAATTTTGAGAATGTCGATTTCATCTTTGCTTCAATGAACGTTTATGATTTCTTGAAAAATCTTTTTGAAAATAAAATTTTAAGTGTAAAAAATGTCTAAACCCGACTTCACACAATTAAATATTATTCATCCGGAAAAGCCGAATAAAGAGGAATGGAAAGAATCATTTTTTACTGAGACCGGAAGAACTCCCGAAAATATTAATACGGTAACAATGGAGAAAATTAACATTAAGCCTCTTTATGATTTTAAGGATATTGAAAACTTGCAGCACTTGAATTATTATCCCGGTATTCCCCCATATCTTCGCGGACCTTATTCTACAATGTACGTTGTCCGTCCTTGGACAATCAGACAATACGCAGGTTTTTCTACTGCGGAAGAAAGTAACGCATTCTACAGACGGAATTTGGCTCAAGGGCAAAAAGGGCTTTCCGTTGCATTCGATTTACCGACACACCGCGGTTACGATTCCGACCACCCGCGCGTTGTGGGAGATGTCGGGAAAGCCGGAGTTGCAATCGATTCCATCGAGGATATGAAAATTCTCTTCGATGGAATTCCGCTTGATAAAATGTCCGTATCGATGACGATGAACGGAGCCGTGCTTCCCGTTCTTGCTTTTTTTATTGCGGCAGCCGAAGAAAGCGGCGTATCGCGCGAAATGCTTTCCGGGACTATTCAAAACGACATTCTAAAAGAATATATGGTACGCAACACATATATTTATCCGCCCGAAACATCGATGCGGATTATTGCCGACATATTTAAATTTACCGCTAAGTTTATGCCTAAGTTCAACAGCATAAGCATTTCCGGCTACCACATGCAGGAAGCGGGAGCTTCGGCAGACCTTGAACTCGCTTATACGCTTGCCGACGGATTGGAGTATCTTCGAACCGGTTTAGCCGCCGGACTTGATATTGATGCGTTCGCTCCGCGACTTTCTTTTTTCTGGGCAATCGGAATGAACTTTTTTATGGAGATAGCAAAGATGCGGGCAGGAAGAATGCTTTGGGCTAAAATAGTAAAAGAGTTTAATCCTAAAAATCCTAAATCGATGTCGCTCAGAACACATTCCCAAACTTCCGGCTGGAGCTTAACGGAACAAGATCCCTTTAATAACGTAACGCGTACCTGCATTGAAGCAATGGCGGCGGCGATGGGACATACTCAATCCCTGCATACAAATTCCCTTGACGAAGCAATCGC
>CAYLYR010000038.1:0-14428 GCA_964387835.1 uncultured Melioribacter sp. | reverse complement strand
GCACGCCGCCAGCGTTCGTCCTGAGCCAGGATCAAACTCTCCGTTGTAAATAAATATAAAGGTTGTGTAATCTAATTCAATCACCAAAGTCTTGCCTTTGTCTTCCATTCTGTAAAGAACAACACATTTCTAAAAATGCGGACTTCTAAGTTACTTCATTCATCTAAATTTGTCAAGTGAAAAAATAAAAATTTTATTTTCATTTTTTCTGTCCGCATATCATTTCGTCTTGCACATTCTCAAAAAACACATTTTTAAATGTAGGGTTTTTTCCTAAACTACGCAAACATTTTTTTATTATTTTTTTTAACTTTTTTTTCTATTTTTCTTTTTTCTCGCAATATGCTCTATTTTCGCATTTTTCTACTATTTTTATTTTTAAAATTTTTCCCTTCTTTCCTATTATCATTATTTTATTTCTACTCTAGTATTTCAAGTACGACAATCAGAATCCGAAATAATTTAGTAATTGTAACCATTTGTTTTATATAAAAATTTTTTGTTACATATTTTGATATATTTTGTCTTTTTTATTATCTTATTTTTTTGTTCTTGCTAATTAATGCTGAATTTTAAGATAAATTTTTTTTATCTACCTTTATAATTAACTCATCTTTTCAAAAAACATTAAGGAGTAACCATGAAAAAACTCTTCACATCTTTCTTTCTGCTGTTTATTTTTTCTTTCTCTCTATATGGACAAGGAGTAACTACTTCTTCACTTCGAGGGATTGTAACCGATGATGCCGGAAACCCGCTGCCCGGCGCAAATATTATTGCGGTTCATCTTCCGAGCGGGACACAATACGGAGCTGCTTCAAGAACCTCCGGCGCTTTTGATATTTTCAACATGAAAGTCGGCGGTCCTTATAAAGTAACAGTATCTTACGTCGGATTTGAACCAACCGTTGTTAATAACATTTATCTAAAATTAGGAGAGCAGTACCGCTTAAACGTTGTGCTTAAATCCAAATCGGTTGGTATTAAACAAGTTACCGTAGTCGGGAAAAAAGATAAAGTAATGAACGCCGAGAAAACCGGCGCGGGTTCATATCTTTCAGGAGATGAAATTACAGCGATGCCAACTATTAAAAGAAGTACGAGAGACATTACCCGCCTTGATCCGAGAAGCGACGGCAATTACAGTTTTGCAGGAAAAAACTGGCTGTATAATAACATATCTCTCGACGGCTCGAACTTCAATAATTCATTCGGCTTAGACGACCCAGCACCGGGCGGACAAACCGATGCGGAACCGGTGCCTTTTGATGCGGTTGAGCAAGTTCAGGTTTCGGTTGCTCCCTTTGACATTCGTGAAGGCGGATTTACGGGAGCCGGAATAAATACCGTAACTAAAAGCGGGACAAATAAATGGAAATCTTCTTTATACTCTTTCTATCGCAACGAAGACATGGTGGGGAACAAAGTTGCGGGAAAAGAAGTAGTCGCCAATCCTTCCCTATCTTACAATCTATCGGGATTATCAATCGGGGGACCGATTATAAAAAACAAACTTTTCATTTTTGTTAACGGCGAAATTGTACGTCGTGAAAATCCCGGCTCGGATTATATCGCGAGCAAAAACGGAGCAGGCGGATTCGGTGTTTCGAGAGTCAGCGCCTCTATTATGGATTCTATCCGCCAAAGGATGATAAATGTTTACAATTACGACCCGGGACAATATGAGAACTACACTCATAAAACTCAAAATGAAAAATTTATTGCCAAAATAGATTGGAACATAAATGAAAACAACAACCTTTCATTTAGATACAACAGATTGGATGCGCGCAAGGATTTAGGACCTCATCCGTTTGTACTTAGTCCGAATGGAACGGGACGCGGACCGAACAGTTCGTCGCTTCCTTTTTCAAATTCCGGTTACCAGATGACAAACAAACTCAACTCGTTTGCCTTGGAAGTTAACTCGAGATTCCACAATGCTTCCAACAGATTCTTTGCCAGCTACAACCAATTCAGAGATAAAAGAAATCCTTTCACCGTAGGTTTCCCGACTGTAGAAATCGCTCAGGACGGTGTTACTTACACTACGATGGGAGACGAGCCTTTCTCGATTCATAATATTTTGGACCAGGACGTTTTTCAGTTAACCGATAACTTCAGCTACTATTTGGATAAACACGTTATCACGGTCGGAACAACTTTTGAATATTACAAATTCTTCAATTCATTCAATATTTTCAGAGACGGATTGTTCTTCCTTCCGGTTGCATGGGGCGGAACAACATTCAGTTCTTTGGATGAATTCTTCAGGTTAACCGACCCCAACGATTCCAACTTTGTTGACCTCAGAAGTAAAGTCGGTTCGGGTCCCTATAAAGGAGAATTTATCGAAGTAGCCCAGCTTGGAATTTACGGACAAGATGAATATTTAATTACCAAAGATTTATCTTTAACCTTAGGTTTAAGAGTTGATGTTCCGATGTACTTTACTCATCCTGTAGATAACCCTTGGTCGCGTAGTTTAACACTACTTGACGAAAACAGAAAACCGGAAACCGTTGATCAAAGCAAACTTCCCGGCGCAACGCCAATGTTATCTCCCAGAATCGGTTTTAACTGGGATGTTTTCGGAAACAGAACAACTCAGCTGCGCGGAGGAACCGGCGTATTTACCGGGAAAATTCCTTTTGTGTGGATTGGCAACGTAATATCAAATCCCGGCGCAAATCCGAATTTATATCCTGATGGTCCGATAAGACCGACAAAATATAATTCGACATTAGCGCAATCATGGGATTTAAACGCAATGGCATCGGATTTCAAATGGCCTCAGGTTTGGACGACTGACTTTGCGGTTGACCAAATACTTCCCGCCGGTATGGTCGGAACTTTGGAATTCATCTACGGAAAAGATATTGACGCTATTTATGTTAGAAATGCCGACCTCAAAGCTCCGGAAAGATATTTATCCGACGGAAGACCTTATTTCGGAGGAGCCGGAAACAACGAACTAAATCCGGACGGCCGCGGCGCGTACGTACTTGACAACACAAACAAAGGTTACAATTTTAACTTTACAGCGCAGCTCCGTAAATACTTTGATTTCGGTATGAACGCAATGTTTGCATATAATTATATCGATGCAAAAAACGTAATGCAGTCAACTGAAATTGCCAGTGTATTATGGCAGGGAAATCCCGTGCAGGGCGACCCCAATAATCCGAACTTAGCGCCTTCACAATTCGGGCAGAAACACCGCTTCATTCTCGGATTAAACTACAAAAAGAACTGGAGTGAAATGTTTGCCACAACAATCGGAGTTTTCGGTGAAGTTGCTCAAGGTAACCGATATGTTTATTCGGGCGGCAACAGATATTCCTTTACATACGCCGGAGACGTAAATGGAGACGGCAGCAGCTCAAACGATTTAATTTACATTCCTAAAGACCAAAACGATATTAACTTGGCTCCTTACGTTGACGAAAACGGAAACACCGTAAGCGTTCAGGAACAATGGAACAACTTAAATGCATTTATTAATCAGGATTCCTACCTCAGCGAAAACCGAGGCAAAATTGCCGAACGAAACGGCTTGCTTAATCCTTGGTATTTTAATCTCGATATGAAAATTGCTCAAGATGTTATGTTTAATGCCTGGGGACGTCCGCATAAAGTTCAGATTACTCTCGACATACTTAATCTGCCGAACTTCTTAAACTCCGATTGGGGCGTTAGAAAAGTCGCAAATCCGGCTGCGTTAGCTCCGTTGGAATTAGTCGGTTTCGATTCCGATCCGTCAAACTCCATCCAAGACGGCGAGCCTGTATTCAACTATAAAAATAAAGCTCAATCAACATTCATCAATGATGCAAGCATCTTTTCAAGATGGCAGATGCAGTTGGGAATAAAATATCAATTTAATTGATAAGAATCTCTAATTTCGTTTTACAAAAAAGCCCGAAACAAACTTCGGGCTTTTTTAATTTATATATATCTAAAATTTAGTTAAAAGGAAGTTACGCCGGGAGCCTTAACATAAATCCACTCGACTTCAACCCATTTCGGGTCGTTCCATGTGGCGCTTCCTCCGGAGTTGACAACTTTGAATTTCGAATAATTCCCGTCGGCATCATAAAGGAAATAATAGTTACCGTTTACATCGTCCGGCATACTTCTTACCCAGCTATCATCGTGCGCCGGTGAATCAAATCCGTCGTCAATATTAGCTGTATTTCCTTCTTTGAATTCCGTTATCCTGAAACTATCCCCGATATAGCTTGCACTGCGTATTGTAAAATTTGAACCGGTATAATAAATATCAGCCAGTAAACTATCGGCGCTCGAAATTGAAATAGGATTTCCCGCTGATAAATCAATACCGCTCGGCTGATCGACAGTGGAATTGTTTCCCGTTTCCCAAACCTTTATCAAGCCGTATTTTATTCTCTGCGGAGTTAATGTCGCGCTCAAAATTTCCAGGTTATCGGAAGATACCGCAATCGAAATTGTTGTATCAACGTAATTGGTTAAGTGAAACGTAATATTATTCATCCCGATTTTTGTCGTAACCGTGTCGGGAGTCGTCCCTTTCACCGTTCCGTCAATGATGATCTGCGCGCCCGACGGAGTTGAATATAATGCAATCTCTCCGTTTTCCGCAATCGGCTCAACCGAGCTATCCGTGCATGAAAACAAAAACATTGTAAACGCAGCCAACATCGAAAAAATTAATCTTTTTTTCATATTACTCCTTATCTTTTTTATTTAGTTAGTTTTAATTTCAATCTATCTTTACAAAACTTAAAATTGAGCGGGGGAAAGTATCGGTTACAATTAAAAATCCTCTCTCATCAAATTTTACAATTCCTTCCCAATTTCTTCCCTCTCCCGGAATCACCTTCCAATAAATCGGCGCTTTTCCGCTAAGCTTAATTTGATTATTTTCAATTACAAAGGATAAAATCCTTTCTATGCCGACATCCGGGGACTGATAGGCAGGAATACCGTATTCTACTGCAATCGAATCGTCAGCCGGCTTCAAATCATTTCTGTCGCCGACCCAAAAATAATTCATAGCATAAAACTCATCTCCTTCGGCGTAGGTTGCGTCGGTAATGCGATATTCAATATGCGGCATTCTTAAACTTGAAATCAATTGTAAATTTTTATTAAACACAAATGCTTTCGGGTTTGCCGAAATATTCGCTCCGTTAGCCTCGTTTATTACTATTATTTTGTCATCGTAAATAACCATTGTTTCATAGCCGATGTTCAAAATATTTGTCTGAAGCGGAATAGGAGTTAAAGTTGTGGAGTCAATATTAATATTTTTGCCGGAATCGTCAATAACGCCTTTAACAATGAAAGTTCTTGTCGGTTCTCCGATCGACTCAATTGTAAAATAAACATTGTTGCCGATAAAACCTATCGACTCATATCCCGAACCGTGCCTATTAAAACGGGATAACCCTTTCCCGAAAACTTGAATCGTATCAGGAACTATTGCGGCATCTTTTGCGGGATTATTCAAGTAATCCGAAATTACCGATTTTTTAATAGTAAAAAGATACCCTTTTTCACTTTGCGAATCTCTTCCGAAAATATATTGCGGAAGTAGAACCAGATTATCATTATACCAAGTTAATCCCGAATATTCCTTATCTCTATCGTTGAAAGGCGGCGCCAAATTAATATAAGTTAATTCGGCTTCCCGAAAGTTTTCGGTATTATCCTCAAATTTCTCTTCGATTCTACACCCTGTGAAAAGAAAAAGAGAAATTAAAACCGGTATTAAAAAAAATCTTTTCAAATTAATTCCCCGGCATTTTCATTTCTTTAAAATCTTTCGGAAGTTCCAACTTACTTGCGGGAATCGATTCTTCCTTAATCTCCGTAACTTCCATTTTAACGGGGACACCGTTTTCGGTTGAAATAACCAGCATCGGGAAAAATTTATCCATTCCCAAAACTTCTCTCATTTTATCATCTCCGGTGCCGTCAAATCCGGGGAAGTTAATAAATTTGTCCGTCGCCCAAATAGTTGTTGCACCTGCATCATCTTTAATTACATATTCGCTGCAGAGGTAACCGAGTATCTTTTTGGTTTTACCTGTTTTAACGGGTTTCTTATTGTTATCTAAGTTTTTAAGCGGATCACCGTTTCCCATCATTTTTTGCTGCTTGGCGCTTACCGACATGTACATTTTCTGCTGCGGCATTACTACGTAAAAAGTTGAATCTTTCAGTAGCATATATCCGACAGGCATTTGCGGCATTTCCATTCTTACCGCATTCCCTTTTATCAGATAATTCATATAATTATCATTCCCGCCGGTATTAACTTTCAACACAATTTTTCCTTCAAAATTGTTTGTCTGTGCAAAAAAGGGAGCTGCAAAAATAGTCAGAAGCAAAATAATTTTTGATATTCTCATCGAATCAATTTCCTTTCTTTTAATTTTAATTCTTAATTTAAATATTAGATATTAAATAGTTTGTGATTTTTATCTTATTTTAATGGTTAATATAAACATATTTCAAATTTATCATGAAGCGATTTTATAATAATAAAACTCAAATTGTTCATCTCTTTCGGCTTCGGTAAATTCATTCCGATAAATCCGAAAAAAATTCTCACGTATAAATAGAAGCAAATTGCAATTAAGAATAAAAAATTAAAAAGAAAATATGATTGAAGAACCAAAAGTAGATTTACAGCTTGCTTTGGAACACGGCTTAACCGAAGAAGAATACGTTCGGGTTTGTGAAATTCTGGGACGAACTCCCAACTACACGGAGCTGGGAATTTTCAGCGTAATGTGGAGCGAGCACTGCAGCTACAAAAATTCTATTGCCGAAATAAAAAAACTTCCGCGCGAAGGCTCTAATTTGCTGGTCGGCGCGGGAGAAGAAAACGCCGGCTTGGTTGACATCGGAGACGGAGAAGCAATTGCATTCAAAATCGAAAGCCACAATCATCCATCCGCAGTGGAACCTTACCAGGGAGCGGCTACAGGCGTAGGAGGAATATTGCGCGATATTTTTACAATGGGCGCGCGTCCGATTGCGGCATTAAATTCACTACGTTTCGGTTCACTTGATAATCCTCACACCCGCTTTCTCTTCGAGAACATTGTTAAAGGTATCGGAGATTACGGAAACTGTTTCGGCGTTCCGACGGTTGGCGGCGAAGTCTTTTTCGACGATTCTTATCAAGGGAATCCCCTTGTAAATGCAATGGCTATTGGAATCGTTGATATTAACAAAACCGCGTCGGCTGTTGCAAAGGGACGGGGAAATCCCGTGCTGATTGTAGGTTCCGCAACCGGAAGAGACGGAATTCACGGCGCTACTTTCGCTTCTGAAGAACTCTCGGAGAAATCGGAATCGAAACGCCCGTCAGTGCAAGTCGGCGACCCCTTTACCGAAAAGCTTCTTCTTGAAGCTACTCTCGAAATTATCGATAACGATTGGATTATCGGTATTCAGGATATGGGCGCTGCGGGAATTTCATGCTCCACTTCGGAGATGAGCGAAAAAGGTTCGTCCGGGATGAAAATAGATTTAAGCAAAGCCCCGCTTAGGGAAGAGGGAATGTCCGCATATGAAATTATGCTCTCCGAATCTCAGGAAAGGATGCTCGTTGTTGCAAAGAAAGGGTACGAAGATAAAATCATAGAAGTCTTTAATAAGTGGGATTTAAACTGCGAAATTATCGGCGAAGTAATTGACGAGGATTTAATCGAGGCAAACTACCGCGGAGAGAATAAAGTTAAAGTTCCTGCTTTCAATTTGGTACTCGGCGGCGGCGCGCCGGTTTACATTCGGGAGAAAAAACGCCCCGCATATTTGGATAAAAAACATTCCTTCGATTTTAATTCGCTCCCTCAACCGGATAATATTGAATCGTTATTCATAAAAGTTTTCTCTTCCCCGAATATCGTTTCCAAGCATTGGGTTTTCGAACAATATGATTCCAAAGTTCAAACTAATACCGTTGTTCCCCCGGGTTCAGATGCTGCGGTTATCCGAATCGGCGAAACGAAAAAAGGAATTGCCGCAAGCGTTGACTGTAACGGGCGTTACGTTTACCTAAATCCGAAAAGAGGCGCTATGATTGCGGTTGCCGAATCGGCGCGGAATATCGTTTGCTCCGGAGCAAAACCTCTCGCCGTAACAAACTGCTTAAACTTCGGTAATCCCTACGACCCGGAAGTTTACTGGACATTTTCACAAGCGATTGAAGGAATGGGAAATGCATGCAGATTTTTCGAAACTCCCGTAACCGGAGGAAACGTCAGCTTTTACAACGAAAGTCCCGAATCAACTGTTTACCCAACCCCTGTTATCGGAATGGTTGGCTTGATTAAGGATTTATCCAAAACCGTTACATCGGAGTTCAAATCCGTCGGCGACTTAATTTACTTGCTCGGAGAAGATTTTGAAGAAATAGGCGGAAGCGAATACCTTAAGAGAATATTTAATCTTGTAGAAGGAGACGCTCCCAAACTTGACTTGGAACGGGAGAACAAACTTCAACAAACTCTTCTGCAAGCTATTGACAAAAAACTAATTGCTTCGGCTCACGATATTTCCGAAGGCGGAATTGCGGCGGCGCTTGCCGAATGCTGTGCAGCCGACAGAGAAGCTCCTAAGGGCGCGGCGGTGAAAATCCCGATTAAATCCCGCCCCGATTTTTCACTTTTTTCGGAATCACAATCGAGAGTAATTGTTTCGGTAAGTCCCGAAAATAAAAGCGACTTCGAAAAATTCATCTCTTCGACAAATGTTCCTTTAACTTACTTGGGAAAAGTTACCGAAAGCAATCTTATTATTAACGATTTATTGAATATTGATTCAAGAAAACTAACTGAGATTTATTTTAATACTATTCCGGAAAAGATGAGCCATGAAGTTTAAGTTATTGCGCAGGCTTTCCCAAAATTTTTCTGTCGATAAACTCAGAAAGTTCTTCGATTTTACGTCATATTACTTCGGCGGACTTTTTGAAAAAATAGAGTCGGATCATATTTTCCTTTCCGCAGCCGGTGTTGCTTTCTCCTTAATCCTCAGCATGATTCCCTTTCTTCTTGTAATAATTGCTCTGCTCGGAGTTTGGGTTTCTCCGGAGCTGCTTCTTAAACATGTTAATCAACTAATTGACACTACTATTCCATATCCTGAATTTGCACAATACATTGAGCATTACATCAACACACGAATCCCGACCGCTTTCCATTACAAAAATATTATAGGGTATGTCGGTGTTTTCGGTTTGATGTTTACTTCAACTTGGCTTTTCAGCAGTCTCCGCTCAATCTTGAACCACATTTTCCAAGTCGAGAAAAAGAAAAGCGCGTGGTACGGTTTGATAAAAGATTTCGGAATGATTCTGCTTCTGTTGATAATCATGCTTCTGACAACAACAATTTTCCCTACAATTCAAATTCTGATTAACTCCACACTTAACTTGGAAGTTCTTCAGCAATTAAGAATAAGCAAGCTCCTCGGCTTTCTTCTCTCATTTTCTTCCTTCTTTATTATTTATTTACTTTTTTATTTTTTCTATTACACTATTCCGTATGAAAAAATCGGGCATAAAGTAATTGCGCTTTCCGCCTTTTGGGCGGCATTGCTCTGGGCGATAATGAAATACATCTTCGGGTATTACGTAACATATTTTCTCGCGGCTGAAAATCTTTACGGCGCTTTTTTACTTGTGATTGTAATCCTATTCTGGATTTTTTATTCATCAATTCTTTTTCTGCTCGGTGCTGAAATCGGAATGCTCTGTAAAAACAGAAGAGAGATAATTAACAATAGAGGAGAAAATGGAAATTAAATACGCAGTATTTTGGATTCGATTCGTTGCTTATATAATCGATAAAATTATTATAACGATTATTCAGTCCGTTATGATTATTCCGCTTTCAATTCTCTTCGGAGTTTTTATTCCCCTTTTCAGCAAACCGGATTCATTCCCGCAATACACATCGGCGCTTTATTTTTCGCATGGAAGGTTCGACGAATTCTCACTCGGATTTTGGCTTTTGGTTCTCATTCTCTCGCTGCTTTTTGAAGGTGTCGGCTGGCTCTACTTTGCCTTGATGGAATCATCTTCAAAACAGGCGACTCTCGGGAAAGCCGCCGTAGGAATTATCGTTACGGACGAAAACTACAACAGAATTTCGTTTCTCCGAGCTACGGCAAGATATTTCAGCAAAATAATCTCCTCTTTCCTTTTGATGCTCGGATATATTATGGCGGCGTTTACAAAGAAAAAACAGGCATTACACGATTTTATAGCGGGAACTTTTGTAATTTACAATCAATAATTTTAAGGATTTTTTTATGAAACTTTTAATGATTTATGCCGACTTGTTCGGATATAAAACAAACCGAAAAGGCTGGGACAATGCCCCCGATATTGACGAAGAGCGAAAGATTGAAAATGCGCTTGTAGGATTTATTCATCTTGAAGCCGAGGATGAAGAAAAACTTTCGGCGGTTGAGACGAAAATGATTAAACAGCTTAAATGGGCGGCGCGAAAGAATGAAACCGAACGAATCGTTCTCCACTCCTTTGCACACTTATCGGAAAGCAAAGCAAATCCGGCATTGATAAAACAACTGTTTGATAACGCCGAAGAACGGTTAAAGAACTCCGGGTACGAAGTTTCGCAAACGCCTTTCGGCTACTTTCTCGACTTGGAATTTAAAGCTCCGGGAAATTCACTTGCGCGAATCTTTAAGGATATTTAATCTCGCTGAAACCGGGCAAAAATTTGTTTATCTTTTTGCCTGGGAAATATGCCGCTCCTACGGAGCTTAAATTTTGTCCTAAATTTTTCTAATAACATGCCGTCCCTACGGGACTAAAAACATAAAATCCCCTACAACGCTAAATTTGTAAAAGAAGTTTAGAATGGCTTGTGAAATTTTATTTTTCTTTTGCCTCAATAATTTCAAGCCATTCCGGTACTCTTCCGCTTAACTCGGTTAAACCAACAGCTCCGTAGGAGCGAAATGAAGAATTAAACCTGAGATGAGAACAAAAGAATAAATCCCCTCTTAAACAAACCTTCGAGGATTCCAAATTCAGTAAAATATTTTTAGTTCCGAATCGCTGCTTTATATACTAAACTATAAAAAAAATAATCCGATAGTGTGTATTAGATAAATAGAAATTTTAATTTTAAATTAAAGTAAATGAAAAAAACATTTTGAAGGTAATATCAATTATTCCTCTTTTAGTAAATACCCAAGATTTTTACCGGTAAATGGTTTAGCAGCAGAACAAATATGAGTAATACATGTATCGATTTTGAACTTGATTTTTACAATAAGTTATATGGATCTGGTAATATCGATCTCCACAATCTAATAACATAGTGATAACCGTGTAATAACAAAGCACATAGTGAAGACAGATTCAAACTTAATAGCATAAGCAGATAAAATATTTATTTATTAATTAATCAGGAATGAAAAAATGAAAACAATCAGAGGGAAACTATTTCTATCTTTCGGAATTATAATTGCTTTATTAATTGTGCAGTTAGTTGTCGGTAAAATTTTATCAGCAAGTGCACAAAACACAATCGAGCAAGCCGTTAAAGTGGATTTAAAAGCGAGTGAATTGGCTCAGAAAATTAAGATGGACATTGTCCAAGTGCAGCAATCACTTAATAATATCAGTACAATACAAGGGACGAATGGATACAACAATGGTCTCTCCCATGCCGAAAAATATGCTAAAATGGTCAATCAAAAAATCTCAGAATTAAAAAAACTTGTTCCCTCCGAAAAAGACGACCTAGATAAATTAAAAAAAACCTTCAATTTATTTTACAATCAAGGAAAAATGATGGCTCAAGTTTATATTGATAAAGGAGCCGGGGAAGGGAATAAACAGATGGATAAATTTGATGCGGTTGCGGAAAAAATGGAGAACAATCTCGCATCAAATGTAAGCAAATTCAAAAATGCAGCTGCACAATCCATAAATAATGCAATAGATACAAATAAAAGTGCTTTTGAAATATCCATTATTATGCTTGTTATAATTTTAATAACCAGTTTGTTTGCAGGACTTTTCCTTTCCAAAAACCTAAGCACTTCGGTTGGGAAACTGATAGATGTCACAAATGAAGTTGCCAGAGGCAATACAAAGGTTAACGTTAAAATTGATACTAAAGATGAATTGAACAGATTAGGTAATTCTTTCAATGAAATGATAAAAGAGATTGATACTCAAAAGAAATTTCTTGCAGAGCTGCCTGCACCGGTTATGATAATTAACCCCGATTTCAGTATTAAATATATTAACGACCAAGTTGGCGCACTAATTGGGAAGAGCCCTGATGAAGCTGTTGGACTAAAATGTTACGACCAAATGCAAACAAAGGATTGTAACACGGAAAATTGCGCATTAAAACAAGCAATGAAATTAGATAAACGTGTTGTGCGTACAACTGATGCAAAACCTATGGGTAACGAAATACCGATTCAATACACAGGACAACCTGTGAAGAATGAAAAAGGTAC
Source organism: uncultured Melioribacter sp. (assembly GCA_964387835.1). GTDB lineage: Bacteria > Bacteroidota > Ignavibacteria > Ignavibacteriales > Melioribacteraceae > WGAL01. Next base: position 1,918 of record CAYLYR010000038.1, on the reverse strand, counting down.
CGTAATCGGAGCTATTGAATATATTATGGATTTAACAGAAGCAAAAGAGAAAGAGAAATATCTTGAAACAAATACGGAAATTCTTTTAGAGAATATGGAGAGATTTGCTAAAGGTGATTTAACCGTTAAGCTTGAGAACAAAGATGAAAACGATTTAATAGGGAAATTATTTAAAGGCTTTAACCTCACAGTACAAAACTTAAGAACAATGACCAATCAAATAAAGGATGCGATAGAAGCTACGGCAAGCGCAAGCACTCAAATATCCTCGAGCGCCGAACAGATGGCAGCCGGAGCCCAAGAGCAAAGTTCGCAAACAGCGGAAGTTGCTTCGGCAATGGAAGAAATGACATCAACAATAGTTGAAACCAATAAAAATACAAATCTGGCAGCTGAAGCAGTTAGTGACTCCGGTACTCTTGCCCAAGAGGGCGGGAAAGCTGTAGAAGATACAATTCACGGAATGGAAAATATTGCTGAAGTTGTTGTCTCTGCTGCATCTACCGTAAAAAAACTTGGTGAAGACAGTGAAAAAATCGGCGAAATAATTAATGTTATTAACGAAATAGCAGATCAGACAAATTTACTTGCACTAAATGCTGCAATCGAAGCCGCCCGAGCCGGCGAACAAGGGCGCGGTTTTGCCGTAGTGGCAGATGAAGTAAGAAAGTTAGCCGAACGCACAACCGGAGCTACAAAAGAAATAGCCGAAATGATAACCAAACTTCAAGAGGGGACAACCGAAACTGTTATTTCAATAGAGAAAGGAGTTCATGAAGTTGAAAGAGGAAAAGAAATTGCCGAGAGATCCGGTAAATCAATGAATGAAATTGTAATTTCTTCAACAAGAGCCATGGATTTGGTTACCCAAGTAGCCACGGCAAGCGAGGAACAATCCGCAACGTCGGAAGAAGTCTCAAAAAATATTGAAGGAATAAACCTGGTGGCTCAGGAGACAGCTATAGGAGTTGAGCAGATTGCTATAGCATCGGAAGATTTGAACAGGCTCACGGAAAATCTTCAGGGATTAATTGAACAATTTAATCTTGATGGAGAGCAAATGGGACAACAACATTTAGATAATAATAACGGAGATATTGGGGGACAATTATCGTACTGATGGAAGAATTGTGTTCTCTCCGACTGATTCAGAAAATTGGGTTAGTCGTATGTGAAAATATTCTTTAACCATATTTGGAGAGTTTTTATGAGTGAATTTGAAAATAAAATACTTCAGTTGGTGAGCTTCAAACTCGGGAAGGAGGAGTTCGGCGTTGATATATTAAAGGTACAGGAAATTAACAGAATGCTCGAAATTACTGAGATGCCGAATTCCCCTGAATTTATTGAAGGGATTGTAAATCTGCGGGGACGAATAATTCCCGTAGTCGATTTAAAGAAGCGTTTGCACCTACCTGAAAAAGAGCATGATAATTCAACGCGAATAATTGTTGTTGAACTGAACAATAAAACCGTCGGGTTCATTGTTGACGAAGTAAGCGAGGTTTTAAGAATTGAATCAAGAGTTACCGAACCGCCCCCGCAAATGGTTGCCGGAATCGATTCGGATTTTATAACAGCCGTAGCTAAGTTGGAAGACAGATTACTGATACTTCTCGATTTGAATAAAGTTCTCTCGCGTGACGAAGCAAAAGAACTGGAGGCTGTTTAGTTACAACTTTTTTTTCCAGTGAATGAAAGAAAGCATCAAAGTTTACAGCTTAAACAAATCTTCGAGGATTCCAAATTCCTCGAAGGTTTTATTGTTCTAAATTTTGTCATTGCGAGCGAACGCAGAGAGCGAAGCAATCTCCGATATATTCAGCATTGTTTTTATTCTGGAGATTGCTTCGGGACTTCGTCCCTCGCAATGACGATATGAATTAAAAGATTCCTCGTCGCTCCGCTTCTCGGAATG
>CAYLYR010000037.1:0-14997 GCA_964387835.1 uncultured Melioribacter sp. | reverse complement strand
TTGTTTTTACGCAAACGGGCGATTTGCAAATGATTTTCATTTACCAACGGATTCATCCGTTGCTTTTTAACGTAATTAGAAGATTCACAACCGGTTTACCGGTTTTCCTCTTTTGTGTTTGACGCAAATTTCCAAGATACTGTAAACCGTTGAAACGGTTACGACATATTTTGTTTTATTGCATCCGTCCAATGAATAAATCCATTGGTTAGCGGAAGTGATTCAAATCCAAATTATCTACGCGCGACGGATAAGAGGGCTGACTTCCGGTCATTGATTTGGATTACTTTGCGCATCAAAATATTTTTTAGTCCGGATAATCTTATTATCTTTATTATTTTTTACTATCATAGATAAAACGATTATATTTAAATTTTAAAAATTAGAGGATACAGATGCAAATTGGTTTGATTGGATTACAAGGCAGCGGAAAGACCAAACTTTTTAATACTCTTGCGGGAATTGAGGAAAATCCCGACCAGCCGAGAAGGAACGAAGCTCAGATTGAAGTTGTAAAAGTCCCTGATGAAAGACTTGATAAATTAACGGAAATGTTTAATCCCAAGAAAAAAGTTAATGCTACAATTGAAGTATATGATTTTCCCGGCTTGCAGACAGCAGATGACGGGAAGGTAAAAATCACATCTCAATTTTTACAAAACGTAAGAAACAACGATGCTCTGTTTCACGTTGTCCGTCAATTTGATAATCCCGCCGTTCCTCATCCGCTGAATAGAATTGATCCTCTCGCTGATATTGAATTTTTGGAAACGGAATTTCTTCTTACCGATATGGAATTTCTGGAGAAACATAAAGAACGCCTTGAAAAGGATATAAAAAAAATAAAGGACGATAATCTTAAGAGAGAAATTCCGGTAATTGAAAAATGCGCCGCACACCTTGAGGAAGAAAAACCGCTTCGCACTTTGGAGCTTTCCCGCGACGAGTTAAAGATGCTTTCCGGTTATCAGCTTTTAACGCTTAAGCCGATGGCGGTTGCAATTAACTTTGATGAAAGTTCAATTGATAAAGTTGATGATGTTGTAAATAAAGTTCAAGATGCGGTTAAAGAAAGCGCGATAAAAGTTATTCCTTTCTTTGCAGAAATTGAATATGAAATGTCTCAATTAAACGAGGAAGATAGAGCGGTTTTTATGGAAGATTACGGAATAAAGGAATCTGCTCTGTCGAAAATTTTGCGTACTTCTTACGAGTTGCTCGGACTGCAGTCCTTTTTCACTGTCGGTGAAGATGAATGCCGCGCGTGGACTATCAAAAAAGGTTATACTGCTCAACAAGCGGCGGGTGTAATTCATACGGACTTTTTTAATAGATTTATCCGCGCCGAAGTTGTAGGTTATGAGGACTTTGTTAAGTATGGTTCCTTTGCAAGTTGTAAGGAAGCCGGAGTTTGGCGTTTGGAAGGTAAGGAGTACATTGTTAACGATGGCGATATATTAAATATAAGACACAATTAATTAAAGGTGAATAAAATGAATAAAGAAGCAATCGAAGGGTTAGAACCTAAATTATTATGGGAATATTTTTACGGAATGACTCAAGTTCCGCGCCCGTCAAAAAAAGAAGAAAAGATTAGAGAGTGGGTTAAAGATTTTGCCCGCAAAAATAATTTTGATTTTAATGAAGATAAAACGGGTAACATCGTAATCAAAGTTCCCGCAACCGAAGGAATGGAAGACGCTCCTACTATTGTTTTGCAAGGGCACGTTGACATGGTTTGTGAAAAAAACAACGATAAAGTTCACGATTTTGAAAATGATCCCCTTACTGTTTACCGTGACGGTGATTGGATTACAGCCGACGGAACTACACTCGGCGCCGATAACGGAGTAGGGGTAGCGGCGGGTATGGCAATTGCTACAGACCCCGAAGTAAAACACGGACCGTTGGAACTGCTTATGACAGTTGACGAAGAAACCGGTATGACCGGAGCAAACGGATTGGAGCCGGGTTTTATCACAGGCAAAATATTACTTAATTTGGATTCCGAAGAAGACGGCGCATTTTATGTCGGTTGTTCGGGCGGCGTCGATACGGAAGGTAAATTCGCAGTTGAATTCGATAATGCGGACAGCGATAAATATTCTTCTTACAAAATTGAAATTACCGGACTCAAAGGAGGTCACTCGGGATTGGATATTCATCGCGGTAGAGGAAATGCAATTAAACTGCTCGGATATTTACTTGCGCGCTTGGAAGATATTGATTACAGACTTGTTGCAGTTAAAGGCGGTTCACTAAGAAATGCAATTCCACGTGAAGCCGAAGCGGAAATATTGATTGAAAATTCTCAAGTTGACGAAGTAAAGAAGATTGTTGCCGATTTTGAGAAAAATGCCAAGGTAGAATATCTCCATAAAGACGCGGGGTTGAAAGTCAATTTTAACGAAACCGAATTTAACGGAAAATATATTCGAGATGAATATGCCGGAACTCTTATTCGTACAATCTGCGCATTGCCTCACGGAGTAATTTCCATGAGCGCCGATTTGGAAGATTTGGTTGAAACTTCAACTAATCTTGCTACCGTTAATATGGGTGATAACTTTGTTACCGTTGGGACAAGTCAGAGAAGCTCCGTCGATTTTGCCAAAGAAAATCTTGCAGCTTCAGTCGCTTCTATCTTTGAATTAGCCGGCGCAGAGGTAATTTACGGCGATGGTTATCCCGGATGGCAGCCGGATATGGATTCCAAAGTCCTGAAAGTTGGGAAAGACGTTTACCAAACTAAATTCGGTTCTCTCCCTGAAATAAAAGCAATTCACGCCGGATTGGAATGCGGATTGCTTGGAGCAAAGTTCCCCGGAACCGAGATGATTTCTTTTGGACCTACAATTGAAGGCGCGCACTCGCCGGATGAAAGAGTAAATATTCCCGCCGTTAAAAAATTCTATGAGCTGTTGAAAACCATGCTTGTTAAATTGGCTGAGAATTAACATTTGATTGAGGCTTTCGTTCAATTTCGAGCGGAAGCCGATCATTTCCGATTATGATTAGCAGTCTAATAAATCTTTTGGTTATCGGACTTGTTGCGGGATTTATCTTTTCAATTCCCGTCGCCGGTCCAATTGCGGTTCTTGTTGTAACCAACTCCATGAAAAACCGCGCCCGTTTTGCCAACCGAGTTGCATTGGGAGCTTCATTGGTGGAGTTTGTTTACGTTTTTCTTGCCATGTTCGGAATTACATCTCTCATAAAATATTATCAGCCTTTTATTCCGTATCTATTTCTTCTCGGAGGTCTTTTACTTTTTTATGTAGCAAAAAAAATATATAAATCGCACATTTCAATTGATCCTCGTGATTATGAAAAATCTGATGAAGATGAAGAAAAGGGGGGATTGAGAGCGGGAATGATAATAAATATTACAAATCCCACAATCTTTTTCGGTTGGTTGACTTCTTCGTTTCTGATACTTTCTTTCGCCGCTTCATTAGGACTTAATACCGGAGGAATGGAGCAAATTGTGCATAAAAATGCAGTGGAAATTTCCAAAATAACAGAAGATCGCGTACCGGAATTAAAGGAACAGACATTCTTTTCAGATTCTACCAAAACCGAGGTAACAATCGATAAACCTGAAGTGATTATTACTCCTTATAAAGCTACAATTTTAAGTATGGCTTATGCTGCCGGAATCAGTGTCGGAGGATATCTATGGTTTTTCTTTTTCGGCGGTTTAATCAGAAAACATCGGACCGCGATTAATCCTAAATATCTGAATTTCTCATTAAAAATCTTCTCATTATTTTTAATAGGATTGGCTCTCTATTTTCTTTATCTCGGAATTGAGATTATATTCTGAAAGAGTCGATTTACTCAATAAAATCTAAATAATAGTGCTTGAAATCATTGAATTAGCAAATAACTTTTATTAAATTTGTTCTAAATATTTAAGGTAAAAAGGACATATGAAGATTATTAAACCTAAAAAACTTGTAAAAGGTGATGTTATCGGATTAATATCACCGGCATCTACACCGGATGATTTATCAAAAGTCGAAAACGCTGTAAAGTATTTTGAAGATTTAGGTTACGGCGTTAAAATCGGACATAACGTTGGAAGAAAATATGGGTATTTGGCAGGCACTGACGAAGAACGTGCGCAGGATATTCATGATATGTTTAGAGACAAAAGCGTAAAAGCTGTTATTTCTATCAGAGGAGGATTCGGTTCACCTCGTTTATTGGATAAATTGGACTATAATTTAATAAGAAGAAATCCTAAAATTTTTGTCGGATACAGCGACTTGACAGCTCTTAATATTGCTATTTTCAAGAAAACGGGCTTAATTACTTTTGAAGGTCCTATGGCGGCTACGGATTTTGGAGATAATATAGATCCATATACTGAGGAATGGTTTTGGAAAATTGTCTCAAATAAAAAGAAAATCGGTAAGATATTAAATCCCGACGGAGAGAATTTTTACAAATTATCAAAGGGAAGAGGGGAAGGAAGAATTATCGGCGGTAATCTTTCAATATTAACTTCTCTTGCAGGAACTCCATATTTCCCCGATTTTAAGAACGCCATACTTTTGCTCGAGGAAATTAACGAAGAGCCTTATCGGGTGGATAGAATGCTGAATCATCTTAAGCTCCTTAATGTTTATAACAAAGTAAACGGAATTGTACTTGGTCGGTTTGTTAACTGTTTCCAAAAAGCAGGCGAGAGAGATGAACGAACATTGAATATGGTAATCCTGGATTATTTTGAAAATATGGGTATTCCGTTAATTTACAATGTAAGCCACGGACATGTAAAAAAGAATTTTACGCTTCCCATCGGCGTTTTAGCTAAAGTAAACGCATCGAGAAATTTCGTTGAGATCACGGAATCCGCTGTGGAGTAATTTTCATTATTAATTGGTTTTCTCTTATCTTATTAATAAAAAAAAGAGGATTAAGTTGAAAAAGAGTTTAGCATTTGTAATGTTAGCCTTACTGTTTGCCTGTTCGTCGCAAAGTAATAAGGATCTTTTGCAAGAAGCAAGACAACATCTTTCGCGGCAGGAATTTCCGGAAGCCGTTAGTAATTTTAAAGAAATTCTTACCAACCATCCAAGTAAAGATGAAGAATTCAAAGCTGCATTGGAGATTGCTAAAATTTATCATGCTCATGCAATAAAATCTATTTCCGAAAATGAATCTTTGAATATTGCCGTTGATTATTATAAAAGGGCAAACCGAATTAATCCTAAGAATGACGAGGCTCCCAAGGCGCTTTTTCTTGCGGGATTTATTGAAGCTAACCAGCTAAGGAATTTTAATGCGGCAAAGAAAACATATCAAAAATTCATCCGAATGTATCCCGATAATCCTATGGTAGAATCAGCCCGAAAGGAAATTCAAAATTTGGGAGTGCCTCCCGAGAAAATTATTGAGAAAAATCTCGCTCCGAATGAATCCAAGAAAAGATAGCGTTTCCGATTACCTAAAGCCTGAAGTTATTTCTACATTAGATTCGTTAGAGCTGAAGGCAAAATTTTTAGTCGAGGGTTTTTTAATAGGGATGCACAAAAGTCCTTACCACGGTTTCAGTGTGGAATTTAGCGAACACCGAGCCTATTTCCCCGGCGCGCCTATAAAACATCTCGACTGGAAACTTTACGGCAAGACGGAGAAATATTTCATTAAAAAATATGAAGAGGAAACAAATTTAATTTCTCATATTATCTGCGATGTGAGCGCTTCGATGAACTTTTCGTATGGAGGAAGAATTTCAAAGTTCGAATATGCCAAACTTCTTTCGGCTGCGCTTCTCTATTTGATTATTTCTCAGCATGATGCCGTAGGATTGACTTTCTTTTCGGATAAAATTGAAAATAGTTTTCCGCCGAGAACTACGAGAGCTTATTTAATTAAAATGCTTACCGCAATTGAAAACATTGAAACCGGAAAAGATACGAACATTTCTTTAAGTTTAAGAACAATAGCTGAAAAGATTAAGAGGAGAAGTTTAATAATTATCATATCGGATTTCTTTGATGATAAGGAAGAAATTCTGAAATCGATAAAAGAGTTTAAATACAATAAGAATGAAGTGATTGTTTTTCATCTGTTGGACCCGACTGAAATTAATCTTGATGTTGGAAGCGAATCACTTTTTGTCGATTTGGAGAATGGAAACGAGCTTGTTACCGAACCGTTCCGGATAAGAGGGGAATATAGAAAATCGGTGCAAAGTTTTATAGAAGAGATTAAGACAGAATGTTTGAATTTCGGAGTTGATTATTCATTGGTAACAACAGATCATCCTTTTGACAAAGCGCTTCTCAGCTATTTTATTAAGCGCTCGAAACTTACATAAATAGTTAAACAACTTCATTTTCAATTCTAATTTTTTAGAAAATTGTTTTGCGGAATTATGCGGCAGCAGAGCCGATAATTAACCGGTCAAAAATCTTTATTTTTTTGCAGTTTCAGTAAAATTACCTGCTAATGTCTTTTTTATCTCAAGGGAAAAAATTATATTTAAATCTTAAATAATTTACAGAATACTATTACGAAAACATAAATCATAAATGGAGAATTTATGGCAACGGAAAGAAAAAAAATCACATTAGATGGTAACGAAGCTGTCGCAAATGTTGCGTTCAAGCTAAGTGAGGTTATAGCTATATATCCTATTACTCCATCATCTCCCATGGGAGAACATTCCGACGCATGGTCGGCAATTGGTAAAAAAAATATTTGGGGAACTATTCCTTCGGTAACGGAAATGCAATCCGAAGGGGGAGCATCCGGCGCTGTTCACGGTTCATTGCAAGCCGGCGCATTAACTACTACCTTTACTGCATCTCAAGGTTTGTTGTTAATGATTCCGAACATGTACAAAATAGCGGGCGAACTTACTCCTGCGGTTTTTCACGTGTCGGCTCGCTCGTTGGCAGCGCAAGCATTGTCAATTTTCGGCGATCACACAGATGTAATGCAAGTTAGACAAACCGGATTCGGTATGCTTGCTTCCGGTTCGGTACAAGAAGCTCATGACATGGCGGCTATTGCTCATAAATCAACTTTGGAAACAAGAATTCCTTTTGTACATTTCTTCGACGGTTTTAGAACATCGCATGAAATCCAGAAGATTGAAGTTCTTAACGATGAAGATTTAAGAGCAATGATAGATGACAATTATGTTCGCGCGCACAAGGAAAGAGCATTAAATCCGGACAAACCGATTCTTCGCGGTTCATCTCAAAATCCCGATGTTTATTTCCAAGGAAGGGAAACGGTTAATAAATTTTATCTTGCCGCTCCTGAGATTATTCAGAATGCAATGAATAAGTTCGCGGAAATAACCGGTAGAGAATATCATCTTTTCGATTATTACGGCGCTCCCGATGCAAAACGAGTAATCGTATTAATGGGTTCCGGCGCTGAAGCTGTAAGAGAAACTGTTGAATATATGACTGAGAACATGGAAGAGAAAGTCGGGGTTTTAGTTGTACGCTTGTATCGTCCTTTCTCCAACGAACACTTACTTGCAGCTTTGCCGAAAACTGTTGAGAAAATTGCTGTCCTCGATAGAACTAAAGAAGTCGGCGCTACCGGCGAGCCGTTGTATCTGGATGTTACAACAGCTTTCGCAGAAGCTTTTGCCGACGGCGAGAAAAGATTTGCAGTACAGCCTAAGATTTTTGGCGGACGTTACGGACTTTCATCCAAAGAGTTTACTCCTGCAATGGTAAAAGCCGTTTTCGATAATCTTAAAAACGATAATCCGAAAAACCACTTTACTATCGGTATTCATGATGACGTTACAAATACTAGTCTTGAATGGGACCCGAACTTCATCACCGAAAGTTCAAAGGTTACAAAAAGTATGTTTTACGGGCTGGGTTCCGACGGTACTGTTGGAGCAAATAAAAACTCTATCAAAATTATAGGCGGCGAAACCGATAATTACACTCAGGGTTATTTTGTTTACGATTCCAAAAAAGCCGGTTCTACAACTGTATCTCACCTTCGTTTCGGTCCCGATGTAATTCACTCAACATATTTAATTCAAGAAGCGGATTTTGTCGGGTGTCATCAGTTTACATTGCTTGATCACTTTGACGTTTTGGAGAAATTGAAGGAAGGCGGAACATTCTTGTTGAACTCTCCATATAAAACCGAAGAGGTATGGGACAAACTTCCGAGAAAAATGCAGGAAACAATTATTAATAAGAAAATTAACTTCTATGTAATCGACGGTTACAGAGTAGCAAAAGAAGCCGGAATGGGACACAGAATTAATACCGTTATGCAGACATGTTTCTTCGCTATTTCCGGAATTCTTCCGAAAGATGAAGCAATTGCGAAAATTAAAGGAGCAATTCAGAAATCATACGGTAAGAAAGGCGAGGATGTTGTTAAGAAAAACTTTGCCGCTGTTGATGATGCGTTGGCTAATTTACATAAAATCGAATATGGTGAAGAAGTTACAAGTAACATTGAAGTTAAACCTCCGGTTCCCGATGCAGCTCCTCAATTTGTAAAAGATGTTTTAGGACAAATTATCGCCGGAAAAGGGGATGACTTACCGGTTAGCAAAATGCCTGAAGACGGAACCTTCCCAACCGGTACAACTCGCTGGGAAAAAAGAAATATTGCACTTGAAGTTCCTGTCTGGGAACCTGAAATCTGTATTCAGTGCGGAAAGTGCGCTTTAGCGTGTCCTCATGCTGCAATCAGAATTAAAACTTACGATATGGACCTCACGAAAAATGCTCCGGAAACTTACAAATGGACAGAAGCAAGAGCTAAAGAAGTTAGAGTAAACGCTTACACAATTCAGGTTGCAGTTGAAGATTGTACCGGATGCCGTTTGTGCGTTGAAGTTTGTCCGGCTGTTGATAAACAAAATCCGGATATTAAAGCCATCAACATGCACGATCAAATTCCGCTGCGTGAAACAGAAAGCAAAAACTTCGACTTTTTCTTCAATCTGCCCGAACTTGACAGAACGAGCATTAAAGTTGATACTGTTGTCGGAAGTCAGTTCCTACAGCCGTTATTCGAGTTTTCCGGCGCTTGCCCGGGTTGCGGTGAAACTCCTTACATTAAACTTGTTACTCAATTGTTCGGAGATAGAGCCGTAATTGCAAACGCAACAGGCTGTTCTTCAATCTACGGAGGCAACTTGCCAACAACGCCTTATTCTTTCAACAAAGAAGGAAGAGGACCTGCGTGGAACAACTCCTTATTTGAAGATAATGCTGAATTCGGACTCGGTATGAGATTGGCAATCGATAAAAACCATGAGCACGCTGTTGAATTGATAAGCAGACTGAAAGATGAACTCGGCGCTGACTTTGTTGATGAAATTATTAATGCTTCACAAAAAACGGAAGCGGAAATTAAGGAACAACGTGACAGAATTGCTAAGCTCAAAACCAAATTAGAAGGACTAAGCTCCAATCCCACAGCGGCTGAGTTGTTACCGATTACAGATTACTTGATTACACGTTCGGTTTGGATATTCGGCGGCGACGGTTGGGCTTACGATATTGGATACGGCGGCTTGGATCATGTACTTGCTTCCAATAAGAATGTAAATATTTTAGTGCTTGATACCGAAGTATATTCCAATACCGGCGGTCAGCAATCCAAAGCAACGGGAATCGGCGCAGTAGCAAAATTTGCAGCTGCGGGGCGCTCGCTTCCGAAAAAGGATTTGGGCAGAATGGCGATTAACTACGGAAATGTTTACGTAGCCCAAGTTGCAATGGGCGCTAACGATACGCAAACCGTTAAAGCAATTAAAGAAGCCGAAGCTTACGAAGGCGTTTCGATTATTATTGCAAACAGTCCTTGTATCGAACACGGCTACGATTTGGCTTACGGCTGGAAACAGCAGAAATTAGCTGTTGAAAGCGGTTACTGGCCCATTTACAGATATAATCCGGCAAATGCCGCAAAAGGAAAGAATCCTTTGAAATTGGATTACAAAGGACCGAAGATTCCGATTGAAGATTATGTTTATAACGAAAACCGTTTCAAGATGCTGACTAAAGCTAATCCCGAAAGAGCCGCAAAATTACTGAAAATGGCTCAGGCGCATGCCGAGGATATTTGGCACGTTTATTCAACTCTTGCTTCGGAAGACTTTAGCTATAAGCTGAAAGATAACGGGAATGAAGAATAGAAATAGATAGAATACGTAATCATTTTACGTATATTTTAATTAAAGGGGAATTGTTTTAACAGTTCCCCTTTTTTATTATATTAATAGGAGTAATGATATTTTTTTATCTTAAAAAGAAAGGATTTTTATGAAGAAGCTGTTTTTTATTTTATTATTGATGACATATTTGTCAACTGAAGTTTTCGCTTCCGGCGGAGTTAAATGGGTAACGTTTGACGAAGGTCTATCTCAAGCAAAAAAAGAGAACAAGTTTTTGCTCGTTGATTTTTTTACCGATTGGTGTAAATGGTGTAAAGTGATGGACGAAAAAACCTATTCCGATCCCGGAGTTCAAAAAACAATATCTGAAAATTTTATTATGGCGAGAGTAAATCCCGAAAAACCGGGTACTGTTCATTTTATGGGACAAGAATATCAAAATTCACAGTTTGCTCAAGCTGCCGGAGTTACAGGTTATCCGAGTACAGGCATTTTTACTTCGGATGGAAAATTTGTTACGCTTGTTACCGGTTATTTGGACATTCCCAAATTTAATTCACTTGTTGCATATATAAAAGAAGGGCATTATAAAAAGTTGGCATTTCAAGATTATTCACTTTTTGCAACTTTACAGAGTAAGCTGAAATCAAATCCTAAAGACACGAAATTAAATTTTGTCGTAGGATATTTTTATGATAAAGTGCTCAACGATTCAAAAAATTCCGAGAAGTATTATAAAAATGCTATAAAGAATAATGCTTCTTTCCCCGAAGTTTACGCCGCGCTTTCAAATGTTTATAAAACATCGGGGAAAACCAAGAGCGCTGATAAAATGATGAACATTGCCAAGAAGAAAGGTTTTAGTAAGGATAGCCAAATATTGGATAAAGTAAAGGAAGTTATTCAAGATATTATGTAGAAGATTTTTAATAGGATAAACTTTGAAGAGCAAATCAATTGATTTGCTCTTTTTTATTTTAAAATATCGGTCTTCTTAAATCTGTAAAGAGCAATGGAATTAACCGCCGCGGCAATCCCCAGCAAAACGGCGAGATTAATTATAATCGATGAAAAATCACCATGCCGCCAAAGGACTTGCAGAAATCCGTCCACAGACCAATAGGTAATTGTAGTTTTTGAAATTGTCTGCATCCACTCCGGCAATAAAAATACGGGAAACCAGGAACCGCCGATTGCCGACATTGTTAATATCAAAATTGTGGAAATGCCGTTTGCTTGATTTAAACTTTTTGCAAATGAAGTTATTAACATTCCGAAAGAGACCGCTGCAAGCGTGGAGGCAATTATCATCAGTGAAAGATTAAATAAGTTCGAAAAAATATCCACGTTGAAAACCGCCCAAGCAAAAAGAAACATTACGGTAAGCTGAATGATACCGAGTAGAGTAGTGTAGAGATATTTTGACCAAATGATTTGATTACGTGAAACAGGCATTGTCAGAAGGCGTTTTAATGTTCCTTGCTGCTTTTCTTCAAATAGTGAGATTGAAGCTCCTACAATTGAGAAGAGGAGAAACATAATTGCCCAGCCGCCGACTGTGCGGGTTGCTCCGGGGTTGCTGATTTCTTTTCCTACAACCTGATTGCTCCTAAAGTTAATTAATTCCGAGAAGATGTTTGACATCGGCGAATTTTTTGAAGAAACACTTTGCCGAGAATTTATTGGAAGGCTCATATATTTAGCAACCGAATCTGAAGATACGCCGAAATACTCGCTTACGGTTTTTGACATTGATTTCCTGAATCGTTCGGCTTTTGTCGTTCCTATTTCATTTTTCCACTTGTTTTGAAGCAGAGTAGGAAAAACAGAAGGAATTGTTGAATAAATAATTTCATGAATGTTACCTGTGATTAACGAATATTCAATGGCATCTTTCGGATCGTAATAGACAACAATATTCATTGATGCGGAGCTGTCGGAAATAAAATCTTTAGGTAGAATTATTGCAGTGGAAAACTTTCCTTCCTTAACATAGTTCTTTGCATTCTCCGCATTAAATAGAACGGTTCTATTTTCAGCTCCAAGTCTGATTTGTTTTACAGGTTTTAGCGCCTTGGAAGAATCGAGTTTATCTTCAATTATCTTAGCGACAGGTGATGAACTTTCATTGACAAAAATTATCGGAATTCTACTTTGCTGTCCTCCGCTGCCGCTGAAAATCTCGCCGAAGATTAATATTAAAACAGCAGGGAGAATAAAAGTAAGCAGCAGAGCGGGTTTGTCGCTTAGAAACCTGTAAACGTCTTTTTTGAAAAGGGTTAAAACTGTTTTCAATCTCTTAATCTCCTTCCCGTTAAATTAAGAAAAACATCTTCCAATGTTGCGCGGCTTATTTCAATACTATCTTCCGAGATTCCTAACGATTCCAACTTGGGGAAAAGCTGGTGCAATTTTGTATATTGATTATCGGGAATAAGTTCAAAGTAAAATTCCATTTCGTTCAATGTCCCGAGTAAGGAGAGTTCGTTTTGTACTTCAATCGTTCTTTTCTCTTTTAAGATTTTTATAGATTGTTTTTTATCGAGCAGACTGATTAGCCGGGATAAATTTCCTTCGGCAATTATATTGCCGTTATCGATAATCTCCAATCTGTCACATAGTCTTTCGGCTTCTTCCATATAATGAGTTGTGTAAATAATAGTTTTTTCTTCAACTTTGTTCATATGTTGAAGAAGGTCGAAAATGGAATTTCGGGATTGCGGATCGATTCCAACAGTAGGTTCGTCGCACAAAATTATTTCGGGGGAATGCAGAATGCTGCATGCTATATTAAATCGCCGTTTCATGCCGCCGGAAAATGTTTTAACGGCATCTTTTTTTCTTTCGGAGAGTCCGACCATTTCAAGAACGGAGTTGATTCGTGTTTCTAATTCTTTTCCTCTCAAATCGTATAATTCGCCGAAAATCTCCAAGTTTTTTATTGCGGAAAGTTCTTCATAAAGGGCAATTTCCTGTGGAACATAACCGAACCGCTTAATAATATTTTTGTCCGTATGAATAACCGGAGCGCCGTTTAATAATATTTCACCATCATCAGGTTTTATTAATCCGATGATGATATTCATGAGCGTTGTTTTTCCTGCTCCGTTAGGTCCTAAAATTCCGAGGAATGTGCCTTTCTCAATTTCAATAGATATTCCTTTTAATGCTGAGGTATTCCCGTAACTTTTCTTAATGTTTTTTAAGGAGAGAAGTTTGTTCATAAAAGTTTTCCGCTTAAATAATTTTTATTTAATAATACTCAATTGTAAAATCTGCAATTGTACCCTGCAAATTAATATTAATCTTTTGAGAAGAGGAAGAAAAATTTCGGGAAGTGTAAGTCCCGCTTTCATCTTTCGTGAAACCGGGTAGGGTTTTATCTACGAAAACAAAATTACCGTTGATTAAACAGCCGGCGGATTTGGGGATATGTAATACAATATCCATTGCGGCAAGTTTTAAATCCATAGTTGTAAGTTTTTGTTTTGTCCCGATATACACGTCCATATCCGAGGCGGCGGTTTTCAGTTTAAGATATTTTACTTTCAGTTTTCTTAAATCCAAATCGGTTTGGTTTGCACCCGATTTAAACTCAATGTTCCATTCAGGTTTATCATTTAAAAAAAGTTCAAAATTATTGAAATACTTATGACTGAATTTGTGAGAAGCTGTCTCGGATGGTTCGATATTCAATTTAGCGGAAGTGGAATCCACATTGAAATTTACATTGAGGTTGGAGAGTTTTTCGGCATTGATTTTAGCAAGAGTATTGTCGGATTGAAAACCGGAGATGTTTATTTCATTAGCAGCTCCGAGAACATTTAGCTTTGCTTCTTTAATTCCGGCGGGCATTTCGATAGTTTGTATTTGCGAATATGAATTTTCGGAGATTGAAATATCGTTATCCTTTTCCCAATTACACTCGTTTCCATCCCAAAAGATATTGAATATTGCATAAGCGGAAATTAACGCTGCAATTATTACAAAGAATGTTTTTATGCTGTTTTGTCTGAAAAGTATCACCAAGCCTAAGATAACAAGGAGCACAGGGATAGTTATTGAGCTGTCGAAATCGAAATAAATATTTGCTCCAAGATATGAGAGGAGACTGAAAATCCCGAGCGATAAAAAGAAAACGCCCCAAAATATTTTACTTGTTTTCATGGCGCTTGCTCCTATGATTATTATCGAAGAGAAAATATAATCCTAATGCAATTAAAATGATAGGGAGAATAAGTTTGAATGTTATAACGGGGAAAATTCTCTCAAGCAAAATTATGCCGCCGATTACAACAAGAGTAATTCCAAGAATTGATTTACCGTCATGCCCATTTTTTCGAGGAGGCATATTTCTATTTTCTTCAAAACGTTCTTTTTCAGAAGATGAAAATTTCGGCTCTTCGGTTTTGTCGTCTTCTTCATCGATAATTTCGGCATCGACTATTTCCGGCTCTTTATCGGAATTAAAATTAGTTGCCCTGTATTTCATATCCTCTTTTTTCGGTACAATTACCCACATCACAAAATATGCTACAATCCCTATCCCGTGAAATAAACCGAGTAGGACAAAAATTAATCTGATAATTACAGGATCAACAAGAAAGTAATCTGCTAATCCTCCGCAAACTCCGGCAAATATTTTATCTTTTTCCGAACGGTAAAGTCGTTGTGTATTGCTCATTTTCCTTTCTCAATTATTTCTTTTTTTATGACGAATTTATTTTCGGTTTGTTCCGATTAATCTGTAATTATCCGCTCCTACGGAGCTGAAAGATAAAGGTGAAAAGAAAAAAGATAAAAGTAAAAAGACAAAAGTAGAAAGGCAAAAGTAAAAAGAAGCCTCTCACTGCGAGAAGCGTAGT